>VBPB01000077.1 GCA_005893365.1 Candidatus Eiseniibacteriota bacterium | reverse complement strand
CGGCTGGGTGCCCCCGAGAGCGTGTTCGTGTGGACGGGATCGTGGAACCCGACCGATCCGGGCACGAACGACGACTACCAGAACTCGATCGAGATCCAGGATCCGGCGCTGGCCAACGTCTACACGATGGAGTTCAACGAGATGTGGGGGAGCAGCACCGACACCCCGAATGCCTCGGTGTCGCGGTTCGGCCAGCGCAAGCTGGACGACACGCCGCACCAGTTCGTGATCGGCGGCCACAAGGTCGAGTGCTACTTCAGCCCGTCGGACGGCACGACCTCGCACATCGTGTCCAGCATCAACGCCGCCCAGCACACGATCGGGTTCGAGCTGCTCACGATCACCCGGACCGACATCTCGGCGGCCCTGCTGGCGCGGAAGGGCGCGGGCCTCCCGGTCCGCGGCGACATGGACAACGGGACCGACACGGGCTCGCAGTACTCGGCCCTGGTCGCGGGCGGCGTGGACGTGAAGCTCAACAACGGCGCGGGTCTGCTGCACCACAAGTACGGCATCTTCGACGCCGACGCTGACCGGATCGCACAACTGGTCGGGCGCGGCGGAGAACTCGAACAACGAGAACACGCTCATCATCCACGACCCGGACGTCACGAATCAGTATCTGCAGGAGTTCGTGGCGCGCTACCACCAGTTCGGCGGCACCGACATCATCACCGTGCTGGCGGTGGACCCGATCCCGGGCATCCAGGCCGGCCGCATCTTCCTGGCCCAGAACCTGCCGAACCCCGCTCCGGGGCGGACCAGCATCCGCTACGCCGTTCCCCGCCGGGACCACGTCGTGTTGAGGCTCTACGACGTGGCGGGACGCGCGGTGCGCACGTTGGTGAACAAGGTCCAGGAGGCCGGTTCGTACCTGGTCGACTTCCAGGACGGCGCGCTGCAGAGTGGCGTGTACCTCTATCGCCTCGAGTCCGCCGGCCAGTCGACGCAGCGTAAGATGCTCTATCTCAAGTGATCGGTAAGGCCCCGCGACCGGGGCCCGCCTCCACGCCTGCGGCCACCCACCGGGTGGCCGCGGGCGCGTGGGGGCATGAGGCTCGGCGCTCGCCCGGCCCGAGCCGCATGGACTCGACGGTCGCCGCCGCGCACGGTGTCCTGTGGATCGGACCTTCCCACATCATGCCCGCGGCGTCGGCGTACCGGACCCGCGGCGTGACAGCCGCGGCACCCGTCCGTAGAATGCGCGACTCCCGATGCCCGACATGACCCCGCCCTCGTCTCCGCTCCCCCCGCAGCCCGGCGCCGGCCCCGGCACGCCCCGGGTCGCGTACTTCTGCATGGAGTACGGGCTCTCCGAATCGTTCCCCATCTACTCGGGCGGGCTCGGGGTGCTGGCCGGCGACTTCATCAAGTCGGCGCACGACCTGCATGTGCCGGTGGTGGCGGTCGGCCTGCGCTGGGAGCGCGGCTACTGCGTGCAGCGCATCGGGCCCGACGGCAAGCCCTTCGACGAGTTCCCGACCTACGACGCCAGCTTCCTCGAGGACACGGGGGTGCGCGTGCGGCCGCGCGTACGTGGGACCGAGGTGGTGTGCACCGTCAAGACGACGCGGCGCTTCGGGCAGGTCCCGCTCTTCCTGCTCGAGCCCGAGAACGACCGCGACCGCTGGATCACCCGCCGGCTCTACCAGGCGGGCACCGACGTGCGCATCGCCCAGGAGATCCTGCTCGGCATCGGCGGCATCCGGGCGCTCCACTGGCTGGGGATGCCGATCGCGACCTATCACTTCAACGAAGGCCACGCGGTGTTCGCCGGCATCGAGATGATCGCCCGGGGCATGGAGCTCGGCATGTCGTTCCAGGACGCCTGGGCCGACACGCGGCGGCGCATCGTGTTCACCACGCACACGCCGGTCACGGCCGGCAACGAGGAGCACGCGCTCCAGGACCTGCGCCGCATGGGGGCCTGTCTCGAGCTGTCGGACGCCGAGATCCGCGCGCTGGGCGGCGAGCCGTTCAGCATGACCGTGGCGGGGCTCAGGCTCGCGCGCCGTGCCAACTCGGTGTCGCAACTCCACGCCGAGACCGCGCGCGCGATGTGGCGGAACGTGGGCGGCGGCGCGCCGATCGTCGGCATCACCAACGGCGTGCATGCGCCCACCTGGCAGGCGCCGTCGATCCGCGCCGCCGGACGCGACCCGGAGCGGCTGCGGGCGGCGCACGCGGCGCTCAAGTCCGAGCTGGGCGGGGCCATCGAGTCGCGGACGCGCGCGCGGCTCGATCCCGAGGCGCTCTGGATCGGGCTCGCGCGCCGCGCCGCCAACTACAAGCGCAACGACCTCATCCTGCGCGACGAGGCGCGCCTGGCCCGGCTGCTCGAGGGCGGCCGCGTGTGCCTGGTGTTCTCGGGCAAGGCGCATCCCGACGACTCGGGCGGCAAGGCGATGGTGGCCGGCCTGGTGGCGGCCGCCGCGCATCACCGCGGACAGGTGGTGTTCGTCGAGAACTACGACATGTCGGTCGCCCGGCTGCTGACGCGCGGCTGCGACGTGTGGCTCAACACGCCCATCCGTCCGATGGAGGCGAGCGGCACCTCGGGCATGAAGGCGGCGCTCAACGGCCTGCCCAACCTGAGCATCCTCGACGGCTGGTGGGCCGAGGGCTGCCGGCACGGGGTCAACGGATGGGCCATCGGCGACGAGGGCGCGGGCGACGACCAGGCCGACAGCGACGCGCTCCACGACGTGCTCGAGCGCGAGGTGCTGCCGGCGTGGGCGGACCGCGAGGGCTGGATGGCCTTGATGCGCTCGAGCATCGAGGTGGCCGAGGAGCGATTCACCTCCGATCGGATGGTGCGCGAGTACACCGAGCGCCTCTATCGTGAGGATGCGACCGACCCGACCGCGCGCTGAGGCGACGCGCGGATCGGGCGCCGAAGGAGGATCCCGTGGCCCCATCGCAACCCGACCGCAGCGGCATCGCCGCCGTGCGCGGCGCCGTCCCCATCCGCGTCAACCGCGCCGACGACATCATCGCCGGCACCGCCCGGCTGCTCACCGCCATCCTCGAGGTCAACCGGCTCGAGCGCGCTCAGATCGTGAGCGCGGTGTTCACCGCCACCGAGGATCTGGACGCCGACTTCCCCGCGCATGCCGCGCGCCGGCTGGGCTGGACCGACGTGCCGCTGCTCAACGCGCGCGAGATCCCGGTGCCGGGGACGATGAAGCGCGTGGTCCGCGTGCTGCTCACGGTGAGCGGCGTGGCCCCGGGGACCCGGCTCCAGCCGGTGTACCTCGACGAGGCGGCGGCGCTGCGTCCCGACGTGGCCGGTGGGCAGGCGCCGAGCCCCGAGGCGCCCGGGCCCTCGGCGACGGCGAGCGAGGGCCCGGTGACGCCGCGGCACATCGCGATCATCGGCCTGGGCCAGATCGGCGGCTCGGTGGCGCGCTCGCTCGGCCGCGTCCGCGGCTGGTGGCGCGTGGGCTACGACCGCGACGCCGCGACACTGCTCGCGGCGCGCTCGGCCGGCGTGATCGATCAGGTCGCCGAGAGCCTCGAGACCGCCTGCGCGGGCGCCGACGTGGCGCTGCTGGCGACCCCGGTGGACACGCTGCCGGCGCTGGTGGCGGCGGCCGCCCGCGCGCTGCCCCAGGGCGCGGCGCTGATTGACACCGGCAGCACGCGCGGCCCGGTCACCGCGGCGCTCGAGGCCGCGGCGGCGCAGGGCATCCGTGCGGTCGGCGGCCATCCGCTCACCGGCAGCGAGGGGCACGGGTTCGCCGCCTCGCGCGCCGATCTGTTCGCGGACACCACGTTCACGCTGTCGCCGGTCGGGGCCGACGTGCCCGAGGTGGTGGCCCAGTTGCTGCGCGACCTCGGCGCCCGCCCGCTGCTGGTGGCGCCGGAGCGCCACGACCAGGCGCTCGCGCGCACCAGCCACCTGCCCTACCTGGTGGCGTGCGCGCTGCGCGAGCTGGGCGGCGAGATGGCGGACCAGGGCCTGAGCGGCCCGGGCTTCCGCGACATGACGCGGCTGGCGGCGAGCGACGCGCGCATCGCGGGGGCTTACTGCCGCGCCAACGCCGAGGCGGTGGGTGCCGCGTGGCGCGCGCTGCGCGAGGCGCTGGACCGGGCCGTGACCGGGCTCGAGGCGACCGGGTAGGCCGGGCGACCTCGCGGCCCACGGCCAGGCGGGCCGGCTCCATCCGGCTCATGCCGGTGGCGCGTCCGATCGACCCTTCGTCCCGACGGCGGTGAGCCAGCCCTTCGCGCGCTCCTCGGCGACGGCGACGTCCACGAAGCCGGCCGCGGTGAGTGCCTCGCGGTGTTCATCGACCGAGAAGCATCGGCCGCCGAGCAGGCGCAGGGCCCACACCTCGACCGTGCCGAAGCGCTTGCCGCGATAGCACTCCACGACGAGCGCCACGCGGCCTCCCGGCTTGAGGACCCGGCCGATCTCACGCAGGTCGGCGCGCAGATCGGGCCAGTAATAATGCGTCTCGACCGCGGTCACCACGTCGAACCGGTCCGCCGGGAACGGGAGGTTCGAGACCGAGGCCTGTTGGATGTCGACCCGCCCCGAGGCGATGGCCGTCGCGTTGGTCTCCCGGGCCACGGCCACACTGGCCTCGGCGAAGTCGATGCCATACACCTTCCCCTCCGGCGCGCGGGTGAGGAGCTCCGCGATCGTGGCCCCCCCGCCGCAGCCCACGTCCAGGACGGTGCTCTGTCGCGTGACCGTGACGTGGCTCAACCCCCAGAGCGTCAGCCCGCGGTGCCGCGAGTTCATGAGGTGGGCGAAGAACCGCCCGGGCCACGATGTCGGCTTGCGGCATTGTCGGATGACCACGAGCGCCACGGCGATCCCCACGCCGAGCTTGAGGGCGATCCACACCGATGGGGTCATGCGCGCGGCAGGAATCGGGCCGGCTAGGCCGTCTCGCTGCCGACCTCGACCGCCGCCAGCGCCTCGACGTATTCGGGCGGCAGCCGGTGGTGCCGCGCGCCCTTGAGGACGACGTCGAGGTAGCGGCGCGACGGAGGCGTGGGATTGAGCGTTCGCGCGAGGTAGGTGTAGGCGCGCACGCGCCGCGGCACCGACCCGTCGTCGGGACGGGTCAGCTCGACGGTCACGGTGTCGCGATCGTAGAGGTTGTGATGATCGCCCACCCCGCGCCATCCCTCGTACTGGTCGAGCTTGGCCAGATCGTCGTCGCTCAACTCGTAGAGCACACCCCAGACCGTGCTCCCATGCGCATGCGAGACCCCCGCAGCCCCCCCGCCCCAGAACTCCGAGTAGAGCGGAAAGGTGAGCCGATGGTCGCGCAACATCGCCAACCCGACGACGCGGCTCTCGGGGCAGCGCGAGCGCATCTGATCGGGGTCCAGGTTCGATCCGTAAGCGAAGTAGAGCACGAGGTCCTCGGGCGCGGGCACAGGGTGGTGATCGGGCGACGAGGATACAGCAAGTTATTGCGTCCCGTCGCGGCGCCAGCGGCCCGGGGGTGGTGCACCGCCTAGGCTGACAGGCGAGCCCGCGAGGGGCTAGTCTGTCGGCACGATGTCGACAAGCCCTTCAATTCCTGTGAACCCCGATGTGCTCCGCTGGGCCCGCGAGGAGAGTGGCTACCCGACCGAGCGGGTCGCCGTCCGACTCAACGTGAACGAGGAGCGAGTCCGGGCTTGGGAAAAGGGTGAGCGGCAACCGACCGAGCGGCAGCTCGAGGAACTCGCGAAGTTCCTTCGTCGGCCGCTCGGGATCTTCTTCCTTTCCCAGCCTCCTCGGCTCGCGCCGCTCGGCGCCGAGTATCGTCGGCTTCCAGGTGTTACGCCGGGCCGGGAATCTCCTGAGCTGCGGATTGCGCTCCGACAGATGCTCACGCGTCGAGAGACGGCGCTGGGCCTGATGGAGGAGCTAGGTGAGAAGGTCGAGCCCTTCTCCCTTCGGGCCCACCTAAGGGAATCTGCGGCCGAAGTGGCCGCTCGGCTCAGGCTGGCAATGGGAGTTGATGTCGCAACACAACTGGCTTGGCCAAATGAGTGGCGGGCGTGGGCCGCCTGGCGGTCCGCAGCTGAGAGCCTGGGGCTCTTTGTCTTCCTCTTCCCAAGCGTGGCCCTGGACGAGGTTCGTGGGCTCGCCATCTTGCGTGATCCGTTTCCTGTCGTCGCTATCAACAGCAAGGAGATGCCGGAGGCGCGCGCGTTCACTCTCTTCCATGAACTGGTGCACGTACTGCTCGCCGCCGGCAACGAAGAGCTTCCGGCTATCCGCGAACAACGCCCGGCCAGGGCGTGGGACGCAGTGGAGCGATTCGCCGAGAGCGTAGCCAGCTACGTCCTTATTCCAGAGCAGGCACTTCGAGAGGCGCTGGGGTCCGGGGTTGTTGCGCGCTCGTGGAATCTGCCGGAGGTGCGCTCGCTGGCAAGAAGGTTCAGGGTCACCCCCCTGGCAATGGCCACGCGGCTGCGTGAGTCCGGGCACATGACCTGGACGAAGTACGACGCTTGGCGTCACACGTGGGACGAGTTTGTTTCCACGCTCCGACCACGCCGGGGCGGGTTCGCTACGCGCGGCGAGAAGGCTGTGAACAGAGCGGGACGCCCATTCGCCGCGCTCGTCCTCGAGGCCCTCGCGGCAAACCGCATCACGTCCGTCGACGCCGCACGGTTCCTCAACCTCAAGTTTGAACACTTCGAAAAGCTGGGCGACCGCCTGCGTGAAGACGCGCTTGGTGCCGGCCTGGGCGAGTGACCGGATCTTGGCCGCAATCTACTCGGTCGACTCAAGCTCCCTGATGGACTGGCAGGCCAGGCACTTCCCCGTCGACATCTTCGTGGGCTTGGCTGACCGCATGGACGACCTCGTTCGTTCCGCCCGACTGGTCGCTCCGGCGATGGTTAGAGAAGAACTCGACAAGGTCGGCACTGCCGGACTCAAACGGTGGACCGACCAACACGCGGACATCTTCGTGCCAGTTTCCCGGACTGCTTGACCCGAAGGCTGAGTTTGAGGAGGCGGACGCCTATGTAATCGCCCTGGCTCAGGGACACGACGGTATCGTTGTCACTCAGGAGACGCCCGCCTCGGAGAAGCGTAATCCGCGTCGGACGCACTTCATTCCTGACGTCTGCCGCGACTTGGGGATTCCCTGCATCAACCTGCTGGGGCTTATCCGGCGCGAGGGGTGGCGGTTCTAACAGCCCGGGACCGTCGGAATCCTTGACTTGATGGGGTAGCTGTTCCGGCGCGGTCTTCCCCTCGCCGCCTGGCTTCGGCCACGCGTTGTCAGCCCCTCAGGTCGCCGCTATCATCCGTTCCGCTCCGGTCGCACGACGCTGCATCGACGGGCCTCGCCGCCCGCTCGCCAGGCCCACCGGGAGAACCTCGCACGATGTCCCTCGACTTCCTCGTCTTCGGTCCCCACCCCGACGACGCCGAGATCGGCGCCGGCGGCCTGCTCGCCAAGATGAAGGCCCTCGGCCACTCGACCGGGGTCATCGACATGACCACCGGCGACATGGGCTGGGGCACGCCCGAGATCCGTGCCGCCGAGAGCGCCGCGGCCGCGCGCATCCTCGCGCTCGACGTGCGCGAGAACCTCGATCTCGGCGACTGCCGCATCGAGGACACGTTCGAGAACCGCTGCAAGCTGGCCGCGGTCCTGCGCCGCCACCGGCCGCAGATCGTGATGGCGCCCTACTACAACCTGCCGATCGGGCGCGGGCTCGGGCACAACGACCACTACAAGACCGGGCAGATCGTCGCCAACGCGTTCAATCTGGCCCACCTGCGCAAGGCGCCGATCGAGGGCGAGCCGCACCAGGCCAAGGCGATCTACTTCTACTTCCTGCCGCAGGGCGTGACGCCGACGTTCGTCGTCGACATCACCGACCACTTCGAGACCATGGTCGCGGCGATCGACTGTCACAAGAGCCAGTTCTACAACCCTGAGCGGCCGCGACCGGCCACGCTGCCGGCGGTGCGCGAGGTGTTCGAGGCGAACGCCCGCTACTGGGGGTGGCAGATCGGCGCGAAGTACGCGCAGGCGTACCTCTCGGTGGGCCCCCTCAAGGTGCGCGACCCGCTGATGCTCGTGCACGACATCGTCCCGAGACCGTGACCGCGCGGGCTCTGGCCCGCCCACGGCCGCGCGTGTGGTCCCGGCGAGGGGGCGGTCGATGACGCCGTCGCTGCGCCGCGCGCTGGCGGTCGCCCTCCTGCCGCTGCTGCTGGCCGGCGCCTTCCGCCCGGCGATGGCGGACAAGCCGGACGACCGGTTGCGCCGGCTCGGCGACGAGTTCCTCTCGCGCTGGCTCGCGCGCAACCCGGCCGAGGCGACCCGGCTCGGGGCGCACACGCTGGACACGGCCCCGCTGCCGGTCTCGCGCACCTCGCTGGCCGAGGACGCGGCGTGGGCGCACGACTTCGCCGCCCGGCTCGACTCGCTGCCCGCCCCGGGGCTCACGCGCCCGGCGGCGCTGGACCGCGCGCTGCTCGCGGCGCGCGTCGAGCGCTGGCGCCTGGACCTCGAGGTGCTGAGGCCCTACGAGCGCGATCCCGGCGCCTACCTGGCGCTCATCGCCGGCTCGGTCGAGAGCGTGCTCGAGCGCCCGTTCGCGCCGGCCTGCGCGCGGCTTGAGCTCGCCGCCCGGCGGCTGGCCCAGGTGCCCGAGGTGCTGCGCGCGGCGCGCATCAACCTGCGCGACGTGCCGCGCGAGCGGACCGAGATCGCGATCGAGCGCTACGCCGCGGTGCTGCGCTTCTATCGCGCGGGCCTCCCCGCGCTGACCATCGCCTGTCGCGACGCGCGGACGCAGGCCGATCTGGCCCAAGCGGACACCGCGGCGGTGCGCGCCACCGAGGACTTCCTGCGCTACCTGCGCGAGGACCTGCTGCCGGCCTCGACCGGCCCGCTCGCGGTCGGGCCCGAGGCCTGCGCGCGGCTGATCGGCCTCGAACGGCTCGACGATCCGCTCGGGAAGGGACGGACCGCGGTCCCGCCGGCCGACTCCCTGCTCGCCCGGGCGCGCACCGTGGTCGAGGAGCGGCGCGCGGCCCTCGACTCGCTCGCGGCCGCGTCCCGAGCCGACGGCACACGCGCGGCGTTGGAGGCCCTCGCCACCGAGCGGCCCGACGCCAACGATTTCGTCCCCTACATGGACCGCCGGCTCGAGAGCGTGCGCGACTTCCTG
>VBPB01000076.1:15193-20965 GCA_005893365.1 Candidatus Eiseniibacteriota bacterium | reverse complement strand
CGCGGGCGGTCCTTGCGCGTCATCCGATCCTGGAAGTAGCGGTCCAGCCGGTCGCGCAGCGCGATGCGGGCCCGGTGCAGGCGCGACTTCACCGCCGCCACCGACAGCTGGAGCATCTCGGCCACCTCGGCGTTCGAATGCCCGTCCTCGTCGCGCAGGATGAAGACGATGCGCAGGTCCTCGGGCAGCCGACGGAGCCCATCCTCCATCACCTGGCGCGTCTCGTCGTCGAGCAGCTCCTCGAGCGGCTGCTGCGACCAGTCGGGGATGGCGAGCGGCTCGGCGTCCGGCACCCGGCTCTGCGACTGCTCGAGCGAGACGTGGTCGTCGCGGCGCTTGCGATACTTCATCAGGCTGGCGTTGGTCGCCACGCGGTAGAGCCAGGTGGAGAAGGTCGACTCGGCCTTGAAGTTCTTGATCCCCCGGTAGGCGGACAGGAACGCGTCCTGCATCGCCTCGGCGGCGTCGTCCTCGTGGCGCAGGATCTAGCGCGACACCAGCTCGTCGAAGGCGCGCGTGTCGCCCCCCTGGGCGAGGCGGACCAGCTCGTCGTCGGGAAGATCCGGATAGCGTTGGGTCATCGCCCGCCTCCGTGCGCGGCGGCCAGGCCCGCCGCCTCGCCAAGGGCGGCGCCGCGCTCGAAGACCACCGCGCCCTCCATGACCGTGGCCGCCACCCGCGCGGTGGTGAGTGCCAAAGGCGCCAGGCGGTGGAGGTCCGTGTCCCAGACGGCGAGGTCCGCCACCGCCCCCGGCGCGATGCGCCCGAGCCGCGGCCAGCACCCGGACACGCGCGCGGCCGACTCGGTGTAGGCGGTGAGCGCCTGGTCCAGGTCGATCCGTTCCGCCGGGGCGAAGCCCTGGGCTGGGGTGCCGTCGGCCCGCTGGCGCGTGACGGCGCTGCAGAGCCCGGTAGCGCTCTCGGGGGGCTCGACCGGCGCATCCGAGCCGAACACCAGCCGGGCGTGGGCGGCGAGCAGGCTCCGCCACGGGTAGGAACGCTCGGCCCGCGCCCCCCAGTGGCGGACGGCGATGTCCATGTCGCTGGTCGCGTGCGACGGCTGCATGCTCGCCACCACGCCGAGGGCGGCGAAGCGCGGCCGGTCGGCCGGGTCGAGCAGCTGGACGTGCTCGATGCGCGGCGGCAGGGCCAGGGTGCCCAGGGCGGGGGCGGCGGCGATGGCGTCGAGCGCCGAGCGCACCGCCCGGTCGCCGATGGCGTGGATGGCGACCGCGAGCCCTCCCGCCGCCGCCCGCGCGACCAGCCGGGCCAGCTCGGCCGGGGCGATCAGCTCCATGCCGCGCTCAAGGCTCCCCTCGTACGGCTCGAGCATCGCCGCCGTCTGCGAGCCGAGCGTGCCGTCGGCGAACAGCTTGAGCGCCCCGACCCGGAACCGGTCGTCGCCGGTCCCGCTCGCGAGCCCCACGCCGAGCGCATGATCCAGGGCGGCGTGCGGCACGTGCATGAGCACGCGCAGGCCCGCGCCCTCGCCCAGCGTCATGGCCCGCAGCAGCCGGTGCTCCTCGACGCCCTCGAAGTCGTGGACGGCGGTGATGCCCTGGGCGTGGAGGGCGGCGATGGCATCGCGCAGGAGCACCCGGTCCACCTCGGGTGCCGGCGCCGCCGCCAGCGACGCGAACCGGCGCACCGCGTGCTCGCGGATGATGCCGGTGGGCTCATTCGCCGCGTCGCGCTCGAGGCGCCCGCCCTTAGGGTCCGGCGTCGCCCGGCTGATCCCGGCGCGCGCCAGGGCGGCGCTGTTCACCCACAGCGTGTGGAAGTCCTTGCTGTGGAGCAGCACCGGCCGCGTCCCGGTCACGGCGTCCAAGGCCGCGCGCCCCGGCGGCTCGCTCCAGAGGTTGCCGTCCCACCCGCGGCCCACCACCGGCTCGGTCCCCGGGTGGGCCGCCAGGTGCGCGGCGACGCGGGCCAGGGCCTGGGCACGGGACGCGCAGTCGAACAGGGCGAGCTCGGCGCGCGAGCGCGCCCACGCCACCAGGTGGATGTGGGCGTCGGCGAGCGCCGGCGTGACGGTGGCGCCGCGCGCGTCGAGGCGGCGGGTCGCGGGGCCGGCGAGCGGGGCCAGCTCGGCGGCGCGTCCGACCGCCAGCACGCGGCCCGCACCCACCGCCACCGCGTCGGCATCGGGCAGCGGCGCGCCGTCCGACCAGGGACGGGCGTCGACGATCAGCAGATCTGCGCGCGCTGTCACCACGCTGGGGCAGCCTCCACGTGGTTCTCGAGCACCCCGACCCCCTCGACCTCCACCTCGATCCGGTCCCCCACCTCGACCGGGGCGATGCCGGCGGGAGTGCCGGTGGCGATGATGTCGCCCGGCTCGAGCGTCATAATGCGAGAGATGAAGGCGATGAGCGCGGCGACCGGGAACAGCAGATCGGCGGTGTTGCCGTGCTGGCGGGTCTGCCCGTTCACACGGCAGGTGACCTCCAGTCGATCCGCGGCCAGACCGACCGTCACCCAGGGGCCGAGGGGCGCAAAGGTATCGAAGCCCTTGGCCCGTGTCCATTGGCCGTCCTGGCGCTGGTAGTTGCGGGCGCTCACGTCGTTGAAGCAGGTGAGGCCGGCCAGGTGGTCCAGGGCGGCCGCCTCGGAGGCCCCGCGCGCGCGCCGGCCGATGACCAGGCCCAGCTCGGCTTCCGGATCCAGGCGCGTCACGCCGTGGGGATAGCGGATGGCTTCGCCGGTGGCGACGACCGCGCTCGCCGGCTTGAGGAAGATGAGCGGCTCCTGCGGGGGTGCCGCCCCCGGCACGACGCTCGCGCTCTCGGCGATGTGCGCGCGGTAGTTGAGCCCGACGCACACGATCTTGGTGGGGCTCACGGGCGCCAGCAGCGTCACCCCGGCGTCGGCATCGTGCGCGCCGACCTCGCGGCCGCCCAGCCAGGGCGGCGCGCTGAGCCGTGCGAACCCGCCGGCCTCGCGCCGCCCGTGGTGCACGGCCCCACCGACGCGATAGCGGGCGATGTGCTGGTGCGCGGGGGTCGCCATGGCCGCGCACTCTCTCACGAGAGCCCGATCGCCACAAAAAAAGGGAGGAGGCACTCCGTCCACACCGTGACGCGACCGCGACACCAGGATGCGCTGGCAAGGCCGCTTCGCTCTAGGGCGCCGCACCCGCGGGACACGCGTCGGACAGAAAACCTCGCTCCGCTGAGTAGGATTCTTGAATTACCACCCATGTGCGGTCAAGCCAATTCTCCTAAGAGCAAGTGTGAACGAGTCGCTGCCCACTCGTTTCACAAGCATGCCAACCCGCCGGCCGGCGCGTCGGGTCGTCCGACCGCCGTCCACGGCGTGATCGCGGACGGTCCGACATTCGTCACGACACCTCGCCCTGCGTCGCGCGCGCCGCGACTTTGACCGTCTCCGGCCCCCATGCTAGGGTCCGCCGCCTATGCGCCAACCTCACCGCTTCCCTCGCTCGTCCGCCGCCGCACAGCTCGCCTCCCGAATCGAAGACCGCAGCGCTCGACTCGCCGTCATCGGGCTGGGTTATGTCGGCCTGCCGCTCGCGGTTGAGTTCGGAAAAGCCGGATTCCATATCGCCGGGATCGACCTCGACCGGAACAAGGTCGCCAGCCTGCGCAAGGGCCGCTCATATGTGCAGGATGTGGCCACCGCGGACGTGCGCAACCTGATCCGCAATGGGAAGATGGTGGCGACCACCGACTTCAGCGTCCTCAAGAAGGCCGACACGGTGAACATCTGTGTGCCGACGCCGCTCTCCAAGATGCGGGACCCGGATGTCTCCTACATCGTCGCGGCGGCCCAGGAGGTGGCGCGTTACCTGCATCGGGGGATGCTCATCATCCTCGAGAGCACCACCTACCCCGGCACCACCGTCGAGCTCATCCTCCCCCTGCTGCAGGAATCGGGGATGAAGGTGGGACGGGACTTCTTCGTGGCCTTCTCCCCCGAGCGCGTCGACCCCGGGAACGAGAAGTTCACCACCCGGAACATCCCGAAGGTGGTCGGCGGCGTGACCCCGGCCTGCACCGAGCTGGCCTGCCGGCTGTACGGGCAGCGCCTCGAGCGCGTGGTGCCGGTCTCCTCGACCCAGGTGGCCGAGATGGTCAAGCTGCTGGAGAACACCTTCCGCAGCGTCAACATCGGCCTGGTGAACGAGCTGGCGCTGATGTGCGCCCGGCTCAAGATCGACGTGTGGGAGGTCATCTCGGCCGCGGCCACCAAGCCGTTCGGCTTCATGCCCTTCTACCCCGGTCCCGGCCTCGGCGGCCATTGCATCCCGATCGACCCTTTCTACCTCTCGTGGAAGGCGCGCTCGGCCGGCTTCGAGGCGCGCTTCATCGAGCTGGCGGGCCACGTCAACGGGCACATGCCCGAGCACGCGGTCGACCTGGTGGCCGAGAGCCTCAACCGTCACGGCAAGGCGGTGAACGGCGCGCGCGTGCTGGTGCTGGGCATGGCATACAAGGCGGGCATCAACGACACGCGCGAAAGCCCTTCGCTCGACATCATGACCACGCTCGAGAAGCGCGGGGCCAAGGTCGAGTACAGCGACCCCTACGTGCCCAAGCTCCGGTTCGCGGGGCGGCGGTTCACGAGCGTGCCGCTCACGCCGGCCAACCTGCGGCGCTTCGATTGCGTGGTGATCGCCACCGCGCACAAGGAGTTCGCCTACGCCGAGATCGTCCGCCACGCGCAGGGGATCGTGGACACGCGCAACGCGCTGAAGGGCAGCCGGTCGAAGAAGATCGTGCGCCTCTAGCGCGCGGCGCGCGCGCGCGCCATCCGGCGCGAGACCAGGCTCGAGCGCAGCGAGGCCAGCCCCACCGCTCCGAAGCCCGCCACCAGCAGTGCGGTGAAGGGCAGCACTCCCAGCCGCCCGGTCTGCCAGGCGAAGGCCCCGACGGCCACGAACCCGAGGGCGAGGACCAGCTCGGTCCGCCCGGCGAGGCGATGATGGTCGTGATCGCGCGGGGCGCGCGCCGGGCACTCGGCCGTGTCGCCGGTCTTGCGCCGACGCGCGGTCCCAGCCCCTCGAGCACCGCGCGGGCGTTGTTGAGCGAGAGCCCGACGCCGAGGATCAGCGCCGCCGGCACGTCCCGCAGCACCTGTACCAGCCTCCCGCCCGCGGCGAGACGGCCCGCCGCCAGGAACAGGCAGACCGGGACCACCCCCAGGATCAGCACGCCCGCCTGGATGGACCCCACCACGACCGGCGGCAGGGAGGCCGGGACCAGCAGCGACGGGAGGAGGAGCAGCGCCACCGCCAGCAGCAGCGGGAACGCCGCGTTGCCGGTCAAGTGGAACCAGGCTTCCACCTTGACGCGGGCGGGAACCGGGGCGCGCCAGAGGCGCGGCAGCAGGCGGCGCGCGGTCTGGATGGATCCCTTGGTCCAGCGGCGCTGCTGGGACTTGAGCGCCTCGATGTCGGCGGGCAGTTCGGCCGGCGCCTCCACGTCCGCGTCGAACACGAAGCGCCAGCCCCTGAGCTGGGCCCGGTAGCTCAGGTCCAGGTCCTCGGTGAGCGTGACGTCGGACCAGCCGCCGCTGTCCTCGATGCAGGCCCGGCGCCAGATGCCGGCGGTGCCGTTGAAGTTGAAGAACAGCCCGGCCGCCATCCGCGCCCGGTGCTCGATCAGGAAATGGGCGTCGAGCATGGTGCCCTGGGCGCGGGTCAGGACCGAGCGGGCG
Source organism: Candidatus Eiseniibacteriota bacterium (assembly GCA_005893365.1). Classification (GTDB taxonomy): domain Bacteria; phylum Eisenbacteria; class RBG-16-71-46; order RBG-16-71-46; family RBG-16-71-46; genus WS-11. The sequence goes on along the minus strand of VBPB01000076.1, from coordinate 15,286 downwards.
CGGTTGAGGTGGCCCCAGCGGGCCTGGACCATCCCCACCGCCGGGTCGGCGAAGGCGGGGGTCAACCGGCGCAGGAAGTCCGGCCGCGGCACG
>VBPB01000076.1:13371-15179 GCA_005893365.1 Candidatus Eiseniibacteriota bacterium | reverse complement strand
AACCCGTCGCGGCGCGGGCGGCGCAGGTGATGGAGGTCCACGCCGCGCGCGCGATGATGGGCCACCGCGGCCGCGGCGCGCGCGCCCGTCTCGTCGGTCGAGTCGTCGAGCACCTGGATCTCGAGCCGGTCGGCCGGGTAGTCGAGCCGGGCGGCGGCGGCGATGAGGCGCTCGACCACGCGGGCTTCGTTGTAGATGGGCAGCTGGACGGTCACGCGCGGCAGCGGCGCCGATCGGTCCGCGGGCGCCGGTGCCAAGGCCTCGGACCTCCGGGCGCGCCGCCAGCGCCAGAGCAGCACATACCGATGGGAGGCGTAGACGACCAGTCCCGCCTGGGCCAGGGCGTAGGCGACCGCGGCCGCCAGGCGCGCCGGCCCCAGGGCCACGGCCCAGGCCGGTGCGAGGGGGACGGGCGTCATGCCGGCCACACTAGGGGCGGCGGCGACACAGCGTCAACAACGCCGCCCCGGGTGCCGCCCGCCGGACGACGAACCGGCGGCGGAGGTGCCCCCCGCCGCCCGTCCTGATCGACGGCCGGTGGCCGCGCCCTACTCGACCACCTCGTAGTCCGCGTCCACGGCCCCACCCGGACCGGGCTTCTTCTTCTCCTCGCCGGGTGCGGCGTCGGCCGCGGCCCCGCCCGGAGCGCCCCCCGGCGGCGCACCAGCCTGCGCACCAGCCGTCTGGTAGAGCACCGCCGCCGCCGCGTGCCACGCCTGCTCCAGGGCGTCGGTGGCCGAGCTGATCGCGCTCGTGTCCGGCCCCTTGAGCGCCTCGCGCACGCGCTCCAGCTCGCGCTCGACGCGTGACTTCACGTCGGCGTCGAGCTTCTCGCCGTGCTCCTTGAGGTTCTTCTCGACCTCGTAGGCGAGCGCGTCGCCGCGATTGCGCGCCTCGATCGTCTCCTTGCGCTGCTTGTCCTCCGAGGCGTGCGCCTCGGCGTCCTTCACCAGGCGCTGGATGTCGGCCTCGCTCAGCCCGCTCGACGCCTCGATGCGGATGCTCTGCTCCTTGCCGGTGGCGCGGTCCTTGGCCGAGACGTGGAGGATGCCGTTGGCGTCGATGTCGAACGTCACCTCGATCTGCGGCATGCCGCGCGGGGCCATCGGGATGCCGTCCAGATGGAACCGGCCGATGCTCTTGTTGTCGCTCGCCATCGGCCGCTCGCCCTGCAGCACGTGGACCTCGACACTCGTCTGGCCGTCGGCGGCCGTCGAGAAGATCTCGCTCTTTCGGGTCGGAATCGTCGTATTGCGCGGAATCAATCGCGTGAACACGCTCGCCCTTGAGCACCGCCCCCTGGATGGCCGCCCCGATGGCGACGACCTCGTCGGGATTGACGCCGCGGTGCGGCTCCTTGCCGAAGATCTCCTTCACCAGCTCCTGCACCTTGGGCATGCGGGTGGCGCCGCCGACCAGCACGATCTCGTCGATCTGCGCGGTGGTGAGGCCCGCGTCCTTGAGTGCGGTGAGCACCGGCCCGCGGCAGCGCTCGATCAGGCTCTCGCACAGCTGCTCGAGCTTGGCGCGGGTGAGGCGGAGCACCAGATGCTTGGCGACGTTGTCCACCGCGGTGATGAAGGGGAGGTTGACCTCGGTCTCCATCACGGTGGACAGCTCGCACTTGGCCTTCTCGGCCGCCTCCTTGAGCCGCTGCAGGGCCATGGGGTCCTTGCGCAGGTCCACGCCCTCCTGCTTCTTGAACTCCTCGGCCAGGTGGTCGATGACCCGCTGGTCGAAGTCGTCGCCACCCAGGTGCGTGTCGCCGTTGGTGGAGCGCACCTCGAAGACGCCGTCGCCCAGCTCGA
>VBPB01000076.1:0-13337 GCA_005893365.1 Candidatus Eiseniibacteriota bacterium | reverse complement strand
TCGAGGCCGTAGGCCAGTGAGGCGGCGGTGGGCTCGTTGATGATGCGCTTGACGTCGAGCCCGGCGACGCGGCCGGCGTCCTTGGTGGCCTGGCGCTGGCTGTCGTTGAAGTACGCGGGCACGGTGACGACCGCCTCGGTCACCTTCTCGCCCAGGTACTCCTCGGCCGTCTGCCGCATCTTCTGCAGGATCATGGCCGAGATCTCCGGCGGCGAGAACTCCTCGCCGCCCGCGCGCACGCGCGCGTCGCCGTTCTGGCCGCGCACGACCTCGTACGGGACCAGCTTGATCTCGCTCTGGACCTCCTCGAACTTGCGCCCCATGAACCGCTTGATGGAATAGATGGTGTTCCGGGGATTGGTCACGGCCTGCCGCCGTGCCACCACCCCCACCAGCCGCTCGCCGGTCTTCGAGAACGCGACGATGGACGGCGTGGTGCGGAACCCCTCGGCGTTGGCGATCACCTTGGGCTCGCCGCCCTCCATGACCGCGACGCACGAGTTGGTGGTGCCCAGATCGATGCCGATGACCTTACCCATGGCCTCTCCTGCTCGGGATATGGGGAAGCCCGCCGCCCCGGCGACGTGCCGGCGCGGCGGGAACCCGGTGCGTTCGCCCGGCGACTAGCCGAGCTGGATCTCGATCTCCTTCGTACGGGCCTGCTCCGCCTTCGGCACCCTCACCTCGAGGACGCCGTCGCGGTAGTGGGCCTTGACCCCGTCGCTCTTCACGTGGCTCCCGAGCGTGAACGACCGCTCGAAGGTGCCGTAGACGCGCTCCAGGCGCGTGGGGTTGCCGTCCTTCGACAGGCTCTCGGCCCGGCGCTCGCCGCGGATGGTCAGGGTGTCCGCCATCAGGCTGACCTTGACGTCCTTCTGCGACACGCCCGGCAGATCCATCCGGACCACGAACTCCTCGGGCGTCTCCTCGATGTCCACCGCCGGCGTGAACAGGGCGTTGAGATCGCCGCGCGCGGACCCGCGGGTGAACAGACCATCGAAGAGCCGGTTGACTTCGTCCTGGATGCTGGTCAGCTCGCGCAGCGGGGTGACCGGCACCGGATTCCAACGGATGAGCGTCATGATGCTTCCTCCTGCAAAGGCTCGCCGCCCGATCGCGCCTCCGGGACGGCCTCCGGGGCGACGGCGGATTACGCCTCGCCCTAGAGCACCCGGCGTGCCCACCTCGGCGCGAGTGCCACAACCGTCTTGTCCCCAGAGGGTTGGGCAGCGGGTTTGAGAGCCCGCATGCAGCGGGGCCCTGGTTCCGCTGTTCCATCCACGGACGACCGCGTCACGAAGCGGAACGCCGCCGTTCGTGGGCGAACGGCCGGGGACGGTCCTGATACGGCGGATGAGACGGAGGGGCCGCGCGGGCGGGACGCGGGCGGCTCAGCGCTCGGGCAGGTAGCCGGACTTCTCCGGTGGGACCAGCAGTTCCTGCTTGGTGTAGATGAAGGCGTCGCGCTGGTAGTCGGCGAGCTCGTAGTCCTTCTCGAGGTAGATGGCGTCCTCGGGGCAGGCCTCCTCGCACATGCCGCAGAAGATGCAGCGCAGCATGTTGATCTCGTAGCGCCGGGCGTACCGCTCGCCGTGGGAGCGCGGATCGTCGGGGTCGTTCTCGGCCGCCTCGACGAAGATGGCGTCCGCGGGGCAGGCCACCGCGCACAGCTCGCAGCCGACGCACCGCTCGAGGCCATCCTCATGGCGGGTGAGGATGTGGAGGCCGCGGAAGCGCGGGAACATGATGAGCTTCTCTTCCGGGTACTGGACGGTGAATGGCTTCTTGAAGAGGTTCTCGAGCGTGACGCCGAGACCCTGGCCCAGCTCCTTGATCATGGACGGCACCTCAATAGGGCACTTCAGTGTGGACACTGGGCAGAGTACCGGTCGCCCTCACCCGATGCAAGAATGGCGCGCCATCCCTTTCGGTGACGCGAGCCGCCGGACATCCTCGTCATGCCTGCCGCCCGGGCGAAGCACGCGAGGTGCTCGCCAACCGGCGAACCTGCCCCAATGCCCACAGCGCGCTCAATAGGAATGCCAAGCTGGGGAGGCCCAGCCACAGCACGAGCAGCGCGACCTGTTGGAGACCCTGCGCCAGAGTCCCATGATGCCCCTCCCACAGGTTAGAGGACATGAATGCCAGGTCGACCACGATCATCGCTGTCACCGAGGTCGCGAAGGGGCCCGGGCGCGGAGCGGTCGCCGGCTGCAGGAGGAAGCTGGCACTGGTCCAGAGTAGGGCCGCGAAGGCGGCGAGGACAGCGATCGACTCCAGATAGGCGATGACCGGAGAGGCGTCGCCGTGAAAGTCCCTCACCGCGATCGCGGCGGAATAGACCACGAAACACAGGAGGCCTGATGCCACGGGGCGAAGGACGAGCGCCAGGACCTGCTTGAACCGGTGGGGAGGTGGCGCCCCCGCGGAGGGTAGCGCGGGTACGACGCCCCCGACGAGCACCGCTGCCACCGCGGGGATGAGAAGCGCGGGCAGAAAGAACATCCCGAGCCAGTCTACCCCCGATTTCTCCCGGAGGTAGACGCTCATCGCCGCCACCGCCAAGCAGACGGTCGCGCCCAGGCCTGCGGCCACAAGGCAAAGGACTTCCCTCGACGTCATCTCCTGCCCTCGTTCTGGCACGGTCGAACTCGCGCCATACTACAGCTTGGGCAGCGTGATGCCCTGCTGGGCCTGGTACTTCCCCGCCTTGTCCTTGTACGACGTCTCGCAGACCTCGTCGCTCTCGAAGAACAGCACCTAGCGTCACGAACCCCTCCCACTCGGGCTCGAACGGGGTCACGTTGGTGATGATCCCGCACCGGGCGTAGGTGGACTTGCCGAGCGTGACGGTGATGACGTTGCGGGGGATGCGGAAGTACTCGACGCTGCGGGCGAGCGCGAACGAGTTGGGCGGGATGAGCGCCACCGGGCCCTGGAAGTCCACCATCGACCCGGCGTCCATGTGCTTGGGGTCGACGATGGTGGAGTTGACGTTGGTGAAGATCTTGAACTCGTCGGCGATGCGCAGGTCGTAGCCGTAGGACGAGATGCCGTACGAGACCACGCCCTCGCGCACCTGCTTCTCCTCGAACGGCTCGATCATCCGGTGCTTCACGCACATCTCGCGGATCCAGCGGTCACACTTGACGGACATGCTCATCCCCCTCGCCCGAAACGACCCAGGAGCCGCGCCGCGTGGGCCAGCTCCGGGACCAGCAGCCGGTCCGCCGCCAGACGCACCGCGTCCGGCGATCCCGGCAGGATGACCAGCAAACGGCCGCGCGCGACCCCGGCGGCGGCACGGGACAGCCAGGCGGCACTCCCGACCGAGCCCCAAGAGAGCCCGCGCAGCGCCTCGCCGAAACCGGGGAGCCAGCGTTCGACCAGCGGGGCCACCGCCTCGGGCGTGACGTCGCGCGGGGCGATCCCGGTGCCGCCGGTCACCAGCACCGCGTCCACCTCGGGCCGCGCCAGGGCGGAGCGCACCGCGCGGCGGATCGCCGGAGCGTCGTCGCGCGACCAGCGGCGCCACACCACGGTGTGGCCGCCCTGCTCGAGGCGTCGCTGGAGCAGGTCGCCGCCGGGATCGTCGTCACGGCCGCGGGTGTCGCTGACGGTGAGGATGGCGCAGCGGACCGCCCGGGACCCGGGGCCGGCGTGCGGGTGACGGACGCGAGCCGCGGCGCGCGGCGGACGGGCGGACGCTCCCGCCCCGATGCCGCGGCGGCCCCGCGGCGTCACGCCAGCTCTCCCAGTGCCACGGCGATCTGTCGGCGGTGGGACAGGTCGTGATCGGCCCAGTGCCGCACCATCTCGCCCACCGCGTAGGGCCCCCGCACCGAGTGGTATCCGAACCGCCGCCACTCGGCGGGGCCGAGCGGGGCCAGCCGGGTCAGCACCGCGAGCCGCGCCTCGCTCCAGGCCTGGTGCGCCGCGCGCGGGTCCTCGGCGGCGTAGGCCCGCTCGACCGCCCACGGGGTGATGTCGATGTCCTCGAAGGCGGGGTGGGTCTCGCCCAGCAGGCGCTCGAGGCGCGGCGCCAGGATCACCCGCTCCACGTCGCGCAGGTGGCAGAGCACCTCGAGCGCCGACCAGCGGCCCTCGCCCGGAGCCACGCGCCAGCGCGCTCCCGCGTGGCGGTCGAGGCGCGAGGCCACCCAGCGCGGACCCTCGCTCAACACCGCGAGCCGCTGTCCCCACTCCATGAACCCGAGCGGGCCCAGGTGGCGTCCGCCCGCGTGGGTCTCGGTCCCGGGCCAGGGGTGGGGCCGCCCGAAGCCGCGCTCGAGATAGCTCTGCGCCAGCGCCCGGTAATGGGCGGCGCCCGTGCGCAGGCCCTCGCGCTGGACCTCCGTGACCGCGCCCACCACCTTGCCGGGCATGCCGAGGACGAGGCTGCCGGGTGGCACGACCTGGCCCTCGCGCACCAGCGCCCCCGCGCCGACCAGGCTCCCCGCGCCGAGCTTGGCGCCGGAGAACCACCGCGCCGTGTCCCACCGTCACCCGGTCGCCGATGAGCGCCGGCTGGCCTTGGTCCACGTGCACCACCGCGCCATCCTGGAGGTTGGTCCCGGCGCCCACCGTGACCGGGGCGGTGTCGCCGCGCACCACCGCGTTGAACCAGACGCTGGTACCCGCCCCCATCGTCACCTCGCCCACCACCACGGCGCCGGGGGCGACGAAGACCGTGGGATCGAGGCGGAGCCGGGCCACCCAGTCGCCGGGCGCCCGCGTCACCTGAGCCTCACGTGCTCGCCAACGAAGGGATTCTCGAGGCGCTCGAGGCCCAGCGTGGTTTTGGGCCCGTGCCCCGGGAACACCTGCAGCGCGTCGCCGAGCGGGTAGAGCCGGGTGCGGATGGAGCGGTCCAACGCCTCGCGCGAGCCCCCCGGCAGATCGGTCCGTCCCACCGACCCCGCGAACAACGTGTCGCCCACCCACAGCCAGTCGTGCCCGCGGAAGCACACGCCGCCGGGCGAGTGCCCGGGCGTGTGGATCACCTCGAGCGTCTCCTCGCCCAGCGCCAGGCGCTGGCCGTCGGCGAGGTCGTGGACGACCGCGGGGGGCTCGGCCGGCGGGAAGCCGTACGCCGCGCCCTGCGCGGCCAGGTGGTCCAGCAGCGGCCGGTCGGCCGGGTGCAGCCAGTACTCGCCGCCCACGGCCTCCTGCACCGTCCGCATGCCGGCGGCGTGGTCGTAGTGGGCGTGCGTGCCGAGCAGGTAGCGCACCGCGAGCCCGCCCTGGCGCACGGCGTCGATCACCGCCTCGGGCTCGAACCCCACGTCCACCACCGCGGTCTCGCGCGTGGCGACGCAGACGATGAGGTACGAGTTGTTCTCGAGCGGCCCAAGCCGCATGGGGCGATGGGTGAGCGGCATGATCAGCGCTTGTAACCGATCTGGCGCAGGAAGTCGCGCCGCTCCTGCCTGCTCCGGTCGTCCTCGACGCCGCGCGGCGAGGAGCCGTCCACCACCCCGACCACGCCCCGTCCCTGATCCGCCTGGGCCACCAGGGCCACCACCGGATTGGCGGTGGCGCAGAACACCTGGCACACCTCGGGGCACTGCTTGACCGCGTTGAGCAGGTTGATCGGGTAGGCGCCGCGCAGCAGCAGGAAGAAGGCGTGGCCGGCCGCGACGCGCTCGGCATTGGAGACCGCCGCCGCGACCAGCTCGGGGTCGTTGCCCTCGGTGCGGATCAGGCACGGACCCGACGCCTCGCAGAAGGCGAGCCCGAAGCGCGCCCCGGGCACGGAGGTGACCACCAGCTCGGCCAGGTCCTCGACCGTCTTGATGAAGTGGGCCTGCCCCGCCACGAGATTGCAGTCGGCCGGGATGTCGAGCCGCACGGGATGGATGTCCATGTCGCCCTCCAGGTCGCGGCACGCTACGGGCCGGCGCCGGGGCGCGTCAAGGCTCAGACCGCGCCTAGAACCCCTGGCTCGAGCCGAAAGAGAACACCATCGCGTGGCGGCCGTCGAGCGAGGTGATCGGCCAGGCCACGTCGAAGCGCGCCACGTGGTCGAGCGCCGAGCGCGGGAAGCCCAGGCGCAGGCCGAAGCCCGCGTCGTGCTGCCACGGCGCGTCGCCCGAGCCCGGTCCCCGCATGTGCGCGGCGTCCCAGAAGGCGGCCACCCCCACCGAGAGCAGGTGCTGGATGTTGCGGCGGATGACCCAGCGGCTCTCGGCGTTCAATCGCCACAGCCGTTCGCCCGAGAGCGCGTAGACGCTGTGCGCCCGGAGGCCGCTCAGGCCGCCGACCACCAGCTGCTGATCGCGGGCCGCACCCCAGTGCGCGGCGGTGAGGGCCGCGACCACCAACGTCTGGCGGGGGACCGACTGGTTCACCCAGCGGGCCTCCACGCGGCCGCTCCCCTCCGCCACGCCGGACGGCAGCCGCGACGAGAAGCTGCACCGCAGCCATCCGAAGCCCGCGGGTCCCGCGTCCGCGCCCGCGTTCAGCCGGGCCGCGACGTAGCCCTCGTCCTCGCTGCCGCCGAGGGCCACGGGCGAGAACCCGACGGCCACGACCGCCGAGGGGCCGAGGTCGTAGTCCTCGATGCCGTCGAGCTGCTCGACCGCCGCGCGCTCGCGGAAGTCGGGATGCCACAGCACCCCTTCGATCGCCAGCCGCCGCAGCTTGAGGCGCTCCTGCGTGCCCCCGAAATCCGCCGGGGCGCCCGGCTCGAGGGCGCTGTCGCCGAACCTCCGATCGAGCACGAACAGCGAGCCGGTGAGCCGGCCGATGGTCTCGCCGAAGCGACGGCCCGCCCCGAACCAGGCCGTCGCACCATCGGTGTGCCGGGCGAAGCTCGCGAGCTCCGCCCCGCCACCGAACAGGTGGGCGGTGGTGCGGGCCCGCCCCAACTGGAATCCGAAGGAGTACGGCGCGTCCTCGGCATAGAACGGCAGCTCGACCCTCGCGCTCTGCATGGTGCCGGCCGACCCCTCGCTGGCCGAGCCGGCGACCTGGACCCGCGTCCCGCGCACCCCCGGGTCGGCCAGCTCGATCGCGCGCGAGATGCCCGAGGGGTCGCTGCGGTAGGAGACGCCGACCTCCTGGGCGCGCCCCATCAGATTGCGCTCCGAGAACCGGAACGAGCCGAAGGTCCGCCCGCCGCCGTGTTCGAGCGTGAACTCCGGATTCGTGGTCCACGCGTCATGGGTCTCGACCCGGACGACCACCGAGTCGCCCGACGAGCGGCCCCGGATGCGCGCGGAGTCGAAGATGTCCATGCCCCGCAGATCGCGCTCGCTCTCGAGCGCCCGCGCGTCGCTCCACGGCCCGCCGGGCCTAAGCAGCACGTGGCTGCGGATGGTCGCCGGCCGCGTGCGCACGTGGAGGGCATCGGCGACGCGGAACAGTCCCGACATCCGCCCGGGCGGGACCGGCTCGAAGATGTCGCGGGACTCGATCTCGATGCGGGCGATCGGCCGCCCTTCCAGCACGACCGTGTCCCGGGACCCCGAGGCGGTGAGCGCCGGGACCCCGGCGGACCTCACGCCGTCCGTGGTCGCGGTCGCCGCCCCCGATGCGTGGGCGACCCCCCATGCCGATGCCAGGGTCGCGACCCACCACACCAGGCTAGCGGCGCCGCGTGTCGCCGAGCCTCTCACGCGCCAGTTGCGCCTCGCCCGAGTTGGGGAAGCGCTTGACCAGATCCTCGAAGGTCTTCTTCGCCGCGTCCTTCTGCCCCAGCCGATCGCGGCTCAAGGCCAGCTTGTAGAGGGCCGCCGGCACCTTGTCCCCTTGGGGCCACGACTCCTCCACCTTCGCGTACGCCACCCCGGCGCTGTCGAACTGCGACTGGGCGAAGAAGCACTCGCCGACGCCGTACTGCGCGTTGTCCGCGAGCTCGGCGGTCGGGTAGCGCCGCACGAAGTCACGGAATCCCTGGAGCGCGAGCGCATAGCGGCCCTGGCTCAGGTCCTGGCCGGCCTGGTCGTAGAGCTGGTTCGGATCGACCTGCTGCGGGGCGGCCGGCGGGGCGGCCGCGCGCTGGCTGATCTGCTGGAACCGGCCCATGACGTCGTCGAGCTTCCCCTGCAGCCGGCCCATCTGCTCCATCATCTCCTGGGTGGTGGTGCCCGACGACGCCCGCGTGCTGAGCAGGATGTCGCGCTGCTCGCCCACCTCGCGGCGCGTGTCGCGCAGCACCGCCAGGGCCAACTCGTCCCGCACCTGCATCGTGTCGACCACCGCGCGCAGGCTGTCGAGACCGGAGCGCAGCAGGCCGATCTGCGGGGCGTAACACCCCGGCAGGGCGCCGGCGAGCAGGGCCACGGCCAGCAGCGCGAGCGGGGTCCCGCCCCCGCGGCGCGCCGGTCCGGTCCCGCGCGCCGGGTCGGCCGCGGTGGGCGGGCGCCTCATGAGGCCCCGCGAACCGTGAAGTGGGCGCGGCGGTTCTGCTGCCACGACGCCTCGTCGGAGCCGGTCGCGAACGGCCGCTCCTTGCCGTAGGAGATGATGGTGAGGCGCGAGGCGTTGATGCCCTGGGCCACCAGGTAGTCGCGGGCCGCCTGCGCACGCCGCTCGCCCAGCGCCTGGTTGTACTCGACCGTGCCCCGCTCGTCGCAGTGGCCCTCGATCGTCACCGCCACCTGCGCGTTCTCACGCAGCACCCGCGCATCCTTGTCGAGCGCGGCGCGCGCGTCGTCGCGCAGCGTGTAGGAGTCGTAGTCGAAGAACGCCGGCGAGAAGTCCTCGGCCTTGACCGTGGACCCCGACGGCACCTCGATGGTGGTGGTCGGCGTCGGGGGCGGCGTGGGCGGCGTCTCGGTCTTGGTCGGCGGCACGGGCGGCGGGGTGACGGCCGCCACCGGCTTCTTGGCGCAGCCCAAGGCCAGCGCCAGGCCGAGCGTCAGCAGCGGGAGCGCGAGCGCTCGGGACATCCAGTGGTGATGAAGGGGCCTCATGGGTGACCTCCTGGAGTGGGACTGCCTTCGGTGACGCGCAGGGCGGAACCGCCCGAGGCCGGACGCGGCGACCAGGCGGGCGAGAGCGAGATCAGACCTCCGGTTTCGAGCTTGCGGGGCGGCGTGCCGTCGAGGTCGCTGACGAACAGTCCCCGGGCGCCGCCGCGGTTGGACGAGAAGACGAGATGCCGGCCGTCGGGCGACCAGCGCGGGTTCTCGTTGGCGCCGCCGGAGACGATCAGGCGGGTGTCGGTCCCGTCCGGGCGGCAGGTATAGATGTCGAACCCCCCGCCGGTGCGGGCCACGAACGCGATCCGGTCGCCCTTGGGCGACCACGCCGGGGAGTCGGTGTAGTCGGCGTCGTAGGTGAGCCGCCGCACGTTGCCACCCTCCCGGTCCATGAGGTGGACCTGCGGCGTGCCGGTGCGGTCGGAGGTGAACGCGATCTCGCGCCCGGTGGGCGACCACGCCGGCGAGGTGTCGATGCTGCGCTGGTTGGTCAGGCGCTGCGGCGAGCCGCCGCGGGCATCGAGGACGTAGATCTCCGAGTTGCCGTCCTGACTCAGCGTGCACAGGATCTCGCGCCCGTCGGGCGAGTACGAGCCGCTGGTGTTGAGCCCGGGCCGACCCGAGACCAGGAAGGGCCGGCCGGCCGTGGACGAGGTGACGAACAACCGAGGTCCCGTCCCGCCCCGGTACGAGGTGAAGAGGATGAGCGAGCCCTCGGGCGACCACGCGGGCGAGAGGGCGATGGACTGGTCGGCGGTGAGCGGCGCGAGCCGCGCGCCGTCGTAGTCCATCGTGTAGAGCTCCTTGTTCCGCCCGTTCTGGGCGATGAAGGCGATGCGCGTCCGCGCCACCCCCGGCTCGCCGCTGAACTGCAGCACGATGTCGTCGGCGAACGCGTGCACCAGGGACCGCCAGTCCGTGACGGGCCCGCGGTACTCGCGCAACAGGATGGGGCGGCGGGCCGGCAGGTCGCGCACCTCGCCGTTCAGCCGCACCTGGCTGCCGTTCACCGTGAGCTTCCCGCCCACCACCGCCTGCACGTCCATGGGGGGGCTGCCGCCCGCCCAGGCCTTGCTGACCAGGAAGACCGCCGACCAGTCCAGGTCGTGGGCGAGCACGTCGTCGGCCTGGACACTCCACGTGCCGGCGACCCGGTCGCCGCCGGGCTGCAGCGACTCGCAGTGGATGCGGATGCGCCGCCCCTCGCCCGAGCTGATGTCGAGGCGCACGTCGGTCGGCGTCTGGGACCGTGCCGGCCCGGCGCCGAGGGCCATCGCCACCATCGCCATCGTGAGCGTCCGCCTCATGGCGCCTCCCAGTCGAAGCCGAAGTGGATGCCCAGCTCCGAGGCCGTGAACCCGAGCGGCAGCGGCGGCAGCGGGTCGCTCAGCACCACCGCCCGCAGCGCCGACCGATCGAAGAACTCCATGCCGCTCGCCTGCTCCATCCGCACCGCCGACAACGCGCCGCCGCGGCCGATCCGGAACGCCACGACCGCCCGCACCCGGTTCCCCTGCGCGATCATGCCGGCGGGCGGCGCCCAGTTGGCGGCGATACGGTTGCGCACCAGCACCAGATAGTAGGTGAACTCGAAGTCCCGCGCGTCCACCGCGATGTCGCCCTTGAGCCCGGCCGAGCCCAGCTTGGCCGACGGCAGGGCGGGCGGCGCCGGCTCGGGGGCCGGCGGGGTCTCCTGGGGCGGCGGGGCGACCTTCTTCTTCTTGGGCGCCGGCGGCGGCAGGCGGACGCCGGTGTCGTCGAGCGGCTTCACCTCGGTGAGCTTGGGCTCGGGCGGCGGGGTCTCCACCTTGGGCACGGGCGGCGGCGCCAGAGGCGTCGGGTCCACCAGGGCCACCTGCACCGTCTCCGGGCCCGGGATCATCACCGAGGTCGCCATGCGCGCCGAGGCGAGGATCAGCAGCAGCGCCACGTGCGCCACGCCCGAGCCGAGGACCGCGCCGCGCATCGCTCAATTCCGATCCGTCGCCGGCGGCTCGGTCACGAGCCCGAGGGCGGCGACGCCCGAGTGCCGCATGCGGGCGATCAGCTCGACGATGGTGCCGTACGGCACGCGATGGTCGGCCTTGAGGAACACCGGGCGCCGCGCGGCCCCGGCGCGGTCGAGCGCGTCCTCGAAGCCCGCGAACGGGACGATGGTGTTCCCGACCGCCACCGACCGGTCGGCGCGCACGCTCACCACCAGGCCCTCGCGCACGTCGATGCCCCGGGTCGCGACCTTGGGCAGGTCGATCTCGAGCCCGCCCTGGAGGAACGGGGCCGTGACCATGAAGATGATGAGCAGCACCAGGACCACGTCCACGAGCGGGGTGACGTTGATCTCGGCCATGGGACGCCGCGCGGTGGTGCCGATCACGCCCCACCCCCGCCGATGCGCTGGTCCAGGAACTCGGTGCCGAACTGGGCGGTGAGGTTGGTGAGCTCGCGCAGCCGCCCGAGCAGGTGGTTGTACCCGACCACCGCCGGGATCGCGGCCGCGAGGCCGGCCACCGTGGCGATGAGCGCCTCGGCGATGCCGGGGGCCACCACGATCAGCGAGGCCGAGCCCTGGGCGCCGATGTTGAGGAATGCCGACATCACGCCCCACACCGTGCCCATCAGGCCGATGAACGGCGACACGCTGCCGGTGGTGGCGAGGAAGCCCACGCGGCGCTCGAGCCGGGAGGTCTCCTCGTTCGCCGCGCGGTCCATCGCGCGCTGGGCGATCTCGTAGCGCTGCGCCGACGAGCCGGCGGCCTCGGGCGGGTGCTGTTCCAGGGCGCGCTGTCCCACCATCGCCACCCGGGCGAGCAGGCTGTCGGGATGCTGCTCGCACATCAGGCGGAGGTCGGCCTTGGCCGGCAGCCGGCGGAACGCCGCGAGGAACCCCCGGTCGGCCTTCTCGACCCGGCCGTAGAGTCGGGCACGATTCCAGATGATCGCCCAGCAGACCACGGACATGAGGAACAGGAGGATGAGGACGCCCTTGGCGAACGGGCCGGACCCCAGCACCAGCGCCCAGACGGACGCCCGAGTGCTGCCACCGAACTGGAGCACGACCAAACCAACGGGCATCAGCTTCACACTCCTTGTGAAGTCGTCAGGACAAGGTGGCGGAGGCCGCGACGGCGCCTCTCACCAGCCACGTGGGTTGTTGGCCGCACCGGGACGCTAGCACAGGGCTTGCGAACGGCTCAAGGAAAAGGGCCTCGGGACGGACCTCGGGACGGACCTCGCGACGCGTGAGGTGCCGGTCAAATGGATGCAAAGAAGCGCGCCGATCCTGGCCTCGCGCGCGCTCCAGCATCTACTGTTGAGGCAGTGCCGCCGATGATGTCCGTGTCCAATGGCCCCTGAAGAGGCATCCGTGAGATCGTCGCCACCCATGCGTATCGCCTCGCTCATCGCGCCGCTCCTGGTCATCGCCGCCGCCACCGCGGGCCCGGCCCTCGCGGGCGGACCCGACCGCCTCGCCCCGGGGTTCGTGGTGCGGACGCTCGACGGCCGGACCTTCCGCCTCCAGACCCAGCGCGGCAATCCGGTCATCCTCGACTTCTGGGCCACCTGGTGCGCCCCCTGCCGCAAGAGCCTGCCCCACCTCGCCCGGCTTCAAGAGCGCCATGCCGGGGACGGCCTGGTGGTGCTCGGCCTCTCGGTCGACGACGACGATCCGTCCGCCGTGAAGCGATTCGGGGAGAAGATGGGCCTCAAGCTCCGCCTCGCCATGGCGGACGAGAAACTCCTCGACCTCTACGGCCCGATCCGCCTCCTGCCGACCACGTTCTTCATCAACCGGCGCGGGGAGGTCGTCCGCCGGACCGTCGGCTACCTGGACGAAGACACCCTGGAAGAGTACGTCCGGGAGCTCTACTAGCTTCCACCTGAACCAGGGCTACCAGGCCACGCGGTGACGGCGCGTGGGCTCGTGCGTCTTCGGGCGCCCCGTCCCCGTGAGCACCCGCGCTCCTTAGGTCCGTGGCTGGAAAGACAGGGCGGCACGGGCATTTCGCACGTGGGGCGGCCGGCCCGGCGGCGCCCGGCCGCGCCAACCGCGGCCGGGCGGCGGGCACGAAAGTCGCAGACAGCCAACGGGCGACGGCACCTGCCTAAGGGCTTGGTCTCCCCGCCGGGTGGGGGCCGGGACAGACCGGGTCCTGACACCGCCCGCGAGCGGCGGGATCCGGCGGCGGGCTTGCGCGGGCTAGGTCCGACCGGCATCCTTGGAGTCGAAACCAGCATCCCGGGCGGCGTCGCTGCTCGCGACCCCCCGCCGGTCCGGCCGCCCCCGAGCATCGCCGCGACCTTTCGTCTTCCGGAGGCGTGATGACACTGCCGCGACCCACCCTGCTGATCACCCTGCTCGCCGCCGTGGCCTTCGCGGCGCCGGCCGCCGCACCGGAGGCGTCCGGGCAG
>VBPB01000386.1 GCA_005893365.1 Candidatus Eiseniibacteriota bacterium | reverse complement strand
AAGCGTCATGGATACGCAGCGGAGTTGGCGCCAGGACGAGGGGATGCGCACGACCGGGCCCGGGATGGGCACCCAGGCCGCGGGCCCGGGCACGCGCGCGCCGATCGCAGCCAACCGCGCCATCGCCGAGCGGCTGGACGAGGTCGCGGCCATCCTGGAGGAGCAGGGCGCCAATCCCTACCGCGTGCGCGCCTACCGCCATGCCGCCGCGATGCTGCGGGGCCTCCGAGAGCCGGTGACCGGGATGCTGGCCCAGGGCGGGCTCGAAGCGCTCGAGCGGCTGCCCGGCGTGGGCACGAGCTTGGCACGCGCCATCCGCGACATCGCCGTCCACGGCCGGCTGCCGATGCTCGAGCGCCTGCGCGGCGAGAGCGACCCCATCGCCCTGCTCATGACGGTGCCCGGCGTCGGCCGCGTGCTCGCCGACCGGCTGCATCACGAGCTGGGCATCGACACGCTCGAGGAGCTGGAGACGGCGGCCCACGACGGGCGGCTGGCGCACAAAGCGCGTCTCGGCCCCAAGCGGCTGGCCGGCCTCCGCGCGGCGCTGGCGCAGCGGCTCACGCGCGTGCGCACGCCGCTCACGGCCCCCGGGCGCGATGAGCCCGCGGCGCGCGAGCTGCTCGACGTGGACCGCGAGTACCGCACCTCGGCGGCCGCGGGTGTGCTGCGCCTGATCGCGCCGCGCCGCCTCAACCCCAAAGGCGAGGCGTGGCTGCCCGTCCTCCACACCCACCGGGGCGAGCGCCACTACACCGCCCTCTTCTCCAACACGCCGCGCGCCCATCAGATGGGCAAGACCCGCGACTGGGTGGTGCTCTACGCCGACGCCGGGCAGGGCGAGCGCGCCTACACGGTGATCACCTCGGAGCGCGGCGTGCTCAAGGGCCGGCGCATCGTGCGCGGCCGCGAGGCCGAGTGCGCCGCCTACTACCGGAGCCTGGCCAGCCCCCGGCCGTCTACGTAGCGGACGAACCGGCGCCGCAGCGCCCGCGCCACCGAAAGTCGAAAGGCCCCGGCGATCGTTCCGGATCGCCGGGGCCTCGTTGTCGGCCGCGACTGGGCGGCTATTCCTTGGCCTTGTAGAGGTTGGGCTGGGCACTCGCGGCCAGCACCCGGGCCGGCGCCGGGGGCAGGCCCAAGGTCCCGGTCAGCGTCACGCCGCTGTAGGCCGCGTAGCCGTGCAGCGTGATGTACCAGTCGCCGGCGGTGGGGGTGGCGACCTGCACGATCTCCGAGGCGGTGTTGGTCCACGAGCGGTAGCCGTAGCTCGAGGTGCTGGGCTGCGACCCGAACTCCACGTAGAGGTCGACGTCCCCCGTGCCGCCGGAGGTGGTGATCGTCAGGTTGGGGATGCCGGAGGTCACCGTGATCTTGTAGTAGGTGAGCGACCCCTGGGCGCCGCTGATGCCCGTGATGGGCACGCCGGACTGCAACACCGTGGGCGTCGGACCGCTCGCCGAGACGGTCGCGAGCAGCGTCACGCCGCTATAGGCCTTGTAGCCGTGCACCAGGATGTACCAGGTGTCGGCGGCCGGGCCGGTGACCCCGACGTTCTCGCTGGTGGTGGAGCCCCAGGAGCGGAAGTCGAACACCGACGTGGTCGGCGGCGAGGCGCGCTTCACGTAGAGATCGGCATCCCCCGACCCGCCCGAGGTGGCGACGCTGAGCAGCGTGGCGCCGGCCGGGACCGTGATCTTGAAGAAGGCATCCGACCCCGAGGCGCCGCTGAGGCCGGTGACGGGGACACCGCTCGTGATCGGGGTCGCCTGGGTGTTGCTCCGGGAGCTTGTGGAGCGGGTCCACGACGATCTGCAGCGTGTAGGTCCCGGCCGCGACGTTGGTGATGTCGATCCACTGCCCGTCGAGGTTGGCGGAGTAGATGTCCGCCCAGCCCACCGACATGCCCTGGTTGTTGCAGTCGTACTTGGCGGGCCCGGCGGAGGAAGAGAACTTGGAGAAGTCCTCGATGCAGAAGGCGACCTTCTGGCCGCCCGCGACCAGCGCGTTGTTGGCGTCGAGCAGGCTGAAGGCGATGTACCCGATGAAGTGATAGTGGTCGTGGCAGGTGTCGTACACGAACAGTTCGGGATGGGCCGACGGGCTGCCGAGATAGAGGTCGGCGGTGCCTTGGTTGCGGGTCTCGGCGTTGAAGCGCAGCAGGCGCCGGGTCCCGGCCACCACCGTGCCCTCGAGCACCGCGCAGTTGGTGCTCGAGAACGTGCGCGTCTCGATGTAGGGGCTGGCGCCGGCGGCGTAGACGGTGAGGTCCGGCAGGCTGGTCGGGCTCGCCGTGTACGAGCCGGTCAGCGTCACGCCGCTGTACGCGGTGTAGCCACGCAGCATGACGTACCACGTGCCGGCGGCCGGGTTGTTGACGGTGACGGTCTCGTTGCTGGTGTTGGTGAACGGCCGGTAGTCGTAGGTCGACGTGGTCGGCTGGGCGCCGAACTTGACGTAAATATCGCAGTCGCCGCTGCTGCCCGTGATCTTGAACACCGCCTGCGTCTGCCCCGACGGGACGGCGAGCGTGTAGTACCTGAGGCCGCCCGCGATGTCGGAGATGCCGGTGACCGGCACGCCGTTGGTGAGCACGACGGTCGCCGCGACCGCAAGGGGTTGGGCCGCGAGCGTGGCGGGGAGTTCTGGCTTGGAGGTCTGGATTTGTGAGACGTCGGGGCCGGTCGGAGTCCGCGAGATCTTGGAGCACGCGCCGCCAAGCAGAACGACCGCGGCCAACAGCAAGGCGAGACGCCTCACGATGTAAATCCTTTCTGTGCTTTGGGCTGATCCCGAGACCGCCGCCACCCCACGATGGCGCGACAGCCAGAGGGGTTACATAGGTGCGAGCATACAAAGGATAGCCGCTGGAAGGCCGGTCGTTCCAGAGGTTTGTGGCTCTCTGGGCGTGAAGGGGCGGTGAATTCGGAGCGGTATCCCCGGCGCACGGCGCCGGCGGCTGGCGCTTCTGTCCGCGGGACGGTCACCGGTCATCCGCCGGGGGGGAGGTGATCCGAGATGCAGCGGTCGACCGAGGGACTGCGAACATTCGACGGTATCGTCGTGGCCCCGACACCTTGCGCTACCGGCCCGGGAGTTTTGTGACACCAAACACGCGGCCGTCGAATTGACGATTTGTGGCGCCAAACCCGCACAGATTCGCAGAATCCCTTTGCGTCAGGGTCTCGTTAACCCTACATTTGAGCCCGGTACAAGCGGCTCAGTAGCCACAACCCGTGCACGCGCCCTGAGAGGCCCTGCCGGCGCGCTCTTCCTGAAGTTCCTCGAATCGAGCGCGACCGGTGTGACGGCACGTGTGGGACAGGGACGCCAGTGGTACTTCAGGGCCGACATCATCCACGTCTCACGCGCTGAGCGACGAAGCCCACGCAGCTTCGCCACGAGGGCCGCACACGCCTTGACGCCTACGATTTCACTCCGCCGCAGGCATGCCACGCTTCCGTCGCATGCGGCCGCCTCTCCTGGAGGTTCTCCCATGAAGTCGCATCAGTCTGTCTTGAGTCGACTGGCGCTGGTCGCCGGCACGACGTTCGTGATGCTCACGAGCATCGCCGCCATGGCGGCGGCGGCGACGTACACCTGGAATCAGACGGGCACGGCCTCGTGGGCCACGTCGACGAACTGGACCCCGACGCGAACGACGCCGGCGACCAGCGACGTCATGGTCTTCAACAATGGCGCGACGACGACGGCGACTAGCGTTCCGACCCAGACGATCGGGCAGTTGCTCGTGTCAGGTGGGACGACCGTCACGTTGGACAACGGTGCCACCGCCATCACCCTGACCGTCGGCAGCGGAATCGCCGGGACAGACTTGTCGGTTGCGAGCGGATCGGCCCTGAATGTCAGCGCCTCCGGCAATGCCGTGTTCACCATGAACATTCCCACGGGGAATACAGGCAGCATCAGCGGCAGCATGACCTGGACGGCGGCCTCGCTCGCCACGATCAACCAGTTCACCACGGTCGACGCGAGCGGCTTGACGATCAACTCCGGTGGCAGCATCAAGCAGGGGCAAAACTCCACCGGGAACCTGTTCGGTACCGCCGGCTCGACGCT
>VBPB01000387.1:2058-2966 GCA_005893365.1 Candidatus Eiseniibacteriota bacterium | reverse complement strand
TCCCCGGTCAGGTGCTGCACGGCGACCCGCTCGTCGAAGCCCTGGGTATTGTTCTCCCACTCCCAGCACAGGTAGGCGCCCTCCGTGAGGTCCGCCGCCAGGTCCGGGAAACTATCGAAGGTCGCGGTGTTGTCGGTGACCCGCAGCCCGTCCACCGGCCAGCCGGGCTGGCGCGATCCGTCGCCGCGAATGCGCAGCGCGAAGATCTCGTCGTCGCCGAAGTCACGATAGTCGTCCCACACGAGGAGCACGCCGCCGGCCCCGTCGGGCTCCATCCGAAGTCCAAACCGCTCGTCGGGCGCCAGACACACCGGGTGAAGCGCAGCAGGGAGTAGTCGTCGTCGCCGCCGCCCGTCACCGTTGTCAGCGAGAGGTACGCGCCGCCGGCGCCGTCCGGCATGATCTCGCGCGTGTAGCGGCCGGGAGCGATGCGTATGCCGTTCTCTGGCCAGCCCGGGGCGATCTGGCCCCCTGACGTCACGCGCTGGACGTACTGATCGGCCGGCCCATTGCGTAGGTCGGCCCAGACGATGAACGCGCCCCCCGTGCCATCGGATGCGAGCCTCGGCCCCCCCTGTTCGCTGGGGAGTACGCACACGGGCAGTCCGTTGGCCGGCCAGCCAGGCGCCACCTGGCCGTTCGCGGTCAGGTGCTGGAGATAGATGTCAGGGATATGGCCGCCCCAGGCCACGTAGACGCCCCCGTCTCCGTCCGGCAGCACGGCATCGACAAACTGAAGCCCGGCCGCTTGGGTCGCCGGCACCCCATTCACGGTCCAGCCCGGGGCGATGCTGCCATCGGCGAGGACGCGCTGGACGTATACGTCCACGCTGGTGGTGCCGCTGTTGCGAAAGTCCGACCATGCGAGGAACACGCCGCCCGATCCGTCCGCCACGACCGGTTGCTCC
>VBPB01000387.1:0-2043 GCA_005893365.1 Candidatus Eiseniibacteriota bacterium | reverse complement strand
CGCCACGACCGGCTGCTGCGGCAGGCCGCCGGGATCGGTGCAGACCGGGAGCCCATCGGCGGGCCAGCCGGGGGCCAGCTCCCCCGAGGGCAGGATGCGCTGCAGGTAGAGATCGTCGTTGGCGTTGCGGCTGTCGACCCAGGAGACGAAGGCGCCGCCCGCGCCGTCGGCGGCGATCCGCGCGCCGCGCGCATAGCAGGCCGTGCATACCAGCCGGCCTTCCGGTGGCCAGTCGGCGGCCGCCTGGCCAGCGCCCGCGAGGCAGGCCGCGAGACACGCGAGTGCGGGGATTGTGGCCTTGCCAAGGGTCATGACGACTCCTGTGGAGCGAGGCGAGTGGCGCGGACCCGCATCCATGGTACACGGCCGCGAGGGTGGAGCGGCAAGAAAGGCTGGGCACGAACGCGCCCGGCCCGCTTCGTTCGCGGTTCGGGTGTGGTGCCGCACCTGCACAGCCGCTCCGAGGACTATCTGATCAGGTGGCTCGCCGGTGCAACGGGGCATGTACGTCCATTCGGCGTTGGCCGTGGTGCGGAGGCGGCGGGACCCCATGCTATAGTCCGCGCTCGATCGGCCGATCACCCGAGGACGCGGGTCTCCCTTGAACGACTTCGCCCCCGAGCCCGCGGGCTTCATCCAGATCCGCGGGGCCCGCCAGCACAACCTCAAGCACCTGGACCTGGACCTGCCCCGCGGGCGGCTCACGGTCATCACCGGGGTCTCGGGCTCGGGCAAGTCCTCGCTCGCCTTCGACACGCTCTACGCCGAGGGCCAGCGGCGCTACGTCGAGTCGGTCTCCTCCTACGCCAAGCAGTTCCTCGACCGGCTGCCGCGCCCCGACGTGGACTCGATCCACGGCCTGATGCCCGCGGTGGCCATCCAGCAGGTGGCCCCGGCGCGCAGCGCCCGCTCGACCGTCGGCACCACCACCGAGCTCCACGACTATCTGCGGCTGCTGTTCGCCCGGCTCGGGACCGTCCACTGCGGCGCGTGCGGCCGGCCGGTCCTGGCCGACAGCCCGCAGAGCATCGCCCGCGAGGCGCTCGGCTGGGCCGCGGGCGAGACGCTGCTGGTGCTGGCGCCGGTGGCGCTCGCCGAGCGGATGAGCTGGGCGGAGCAGGCGGCCCACCTGCTCACCGCCGGGTACACGCGCCTTCTGCGGGAGGGCGAGGTCGTCCCGCTCGAGCCGCTGCCCAAGCTCAAGCGCGGCACGAAGCAGGTGCTGCTGGTCCTCGACCGCTTCACCTGGGACCCAAAGGAGCGCGACCGGCTGGTGGACTCCTGCGAGCAGGCCTTCCGCCGCGGCGAGGGGCGGCTCGCGCTCCAGCGCGGCGACCGCCCGCGCGAGACGCGCAGCGAACGCTGGGAGTGCTCGCACTGCGGGGCGGCGGCGGTCCGTCCCGAGCCGGCGCTGTTCTCGTTCAACAGCCCGCTCGGCGTGTGCCCGACCTGCCGCGGCTTCGGCAACGTGCTGACCTTCACGCTCGAGCGCATCGTGCCCGACCCCGGGAAGACGCTGCGCGAGGGGGCGATCGACCCGTGGGCGCGCTCGTGGCGCAAGCTGTTCTGGCCGCGCCTGGAGAAGCTGGCGCAGGAGCATGGCATCCCCCTCGACACGCCGTGGAAGAAGCTCGCGGCGGCGCACCGGCGGCTGCTGATCGAGGGGGGCGAGGGCTTCCGCGGCGCCATCCCGTTCCTCGAGCGGTTGCAGCAGAAGTCGTACAAGGCGGGCAACCGGTTCATCGTCCGGCGCTACCAGAGCGCACTGCCCTGCACGGCGTGCGGCGGCCAGCGCCTGCGGCCCGAAGCGCTGCGGGTGCGCTTGGGCGGCCGGTCGATCGCCGAGGTCGCGGCGCTCACGGTGGCCGAGGCGGCCGCCTTCCTCGCCGGGCTCTCGTTCGGCGCCGGCGAGCGCGAGATCGCCGGGCCGGTGCTCAAGGAGCTGGAATCGCGGCTGCGCTTCCTCCTGCGCGTCGACCTGGGCTATCTCACGCTCGACCGCCTGACGCGCACGCTCTCGGGCGGCGAGGCGCAGCGGATCGA
>VBPB01000075.1 GCA_005893365.1 Candidatus Eiseniibacteriota bacterium | reverse complement strand
AGATCGTTCGCTGTAACCAGATCCGGCTTGCCGTCGGCGTTCAGGTCGCCGATCGCCACAGACAACGGCTGGAGCCCGGTCGCGAAGTAAGCCTTTACAGCGAATGTCCCGTCGCCCATGCCGAGCAGCACCTGGACCGTGTTGACCCGGAAGTCCGTCACCGCCAAGTCGGGGCTCCCGTCCGCGTTCAGGTCCGCGATTGCCATGGCATAGGGAGCGTACCCGGTGTCGAACGAGAGGAAGCGTGCGGCGAACAGTGGGTAGGCGGCTCGGGTCTCCGTCGCCGTGGCGGCAACTGTCAAGACGGCAAACGAGGCGGTCATCGCCATCCGGCGGATGAGCACACGACGGATGGAGGGAGAAGCAACGCGCAAGTCCATGTGCAGGCGCCTCCTGGATGCGTATTCCATGCGCACCCAGGGGTTGACGGTAGAGCGGTCGCTCCACGCGGTCAACCCACCGAGGGCCCCGTGAAGGGAGCGACGCGACCCCGCGCGGACGGGCTCGCCACGTTTGCGTGGTATCCCCGACCTCCCTATCCTGCGTCGCCGTGCCCCGGCTGGACGCGAACGCGATCGAGGTCTATGTGTTCCGGCGGCGCGGCCGCCGGACGGAGTTCCTCGCCCTTAAGCGCCGCCCCGGAGGCACGCTGCCGGGGGTGTGGCAGCCGGTGACCGGCACGCTCCGGCGCGGCGAGCGGGCGGTGACCGGGGCGCGGCGCGAGGTGCGCGAGGAGACCGGGCTCGTTCCGCGGCGGTTCTGGAGGCTCGAGCACGTGACCGCCTACTACGAGCCGCGGCGCGACGCGATCCGATTCGTGAGCCTGTTCGCGGCCGAGGTGGCACCGGCCGACGCGGTGCGGCTCTCGCGCGAGCACACCGCGTTCCGGTTCCTGTCCGCCCGCGAGGCGGCGGGCCGGTTCCTCTGGGATTCGCAGCGCCGCGGCCTCGCGGCCGTGCGCGCGCAGGTGGTGGGTGGCGGAGCGCGGGCCCGGGCCCTCGCGGTCGCGCCCGCGACCGCACGACGCTGAACTCGATCACATCAATGGGGCGGCCTGCCCTGAGGGAGGACATCGCGTGGCCAGCAACAGCTCGTTCGACGTGACGACCGGCGTGGACTACATGGAGGTCGCCAACGCGGTGACCCAGGCGACCAAGGAGATCACCCAGCGCTACGACTTCAAGGGCCTCAAGGTGAGCATCGACTTGGACCCGAAGGAGCACACCATCACCCTCGCCGCCCCGGACGACTTCAAGCTCAAGGCGGTCTGGGACGTGCTCCAGAGCAAGCTGGTCCGCCGCCAGGTGCCGCTCAAGAACTTGAAGCCGGGCGAGGTCATCCCGGCCGCGGGCAGCTCGGTGCGGCAGGTGGTGGCGATCCAGGACGGGCTCACCGCCGACCTGGCGCGCGAGGTCGCCAAGACCATCAAGGACGCCAAGATGAATGCGCATCTCGTCGCCGGACAAGGATTCGCTGCAGGCGGCGATCGCCCTGCTCAAGCAGCAGGAGTACGAAGTGGAGCTCAAGTTCGGGAACTTCCGCAGCAACTGACGGCGCCATGAAGGGCCTACCGTCCGCGGAGCGCTTCCACGTCGGGCTGATCGCGATCCTGGCCACGATCGTGGTCGCCGCCCACGTGCTGGGCGCCACCGTCCTCGAGCACACGCTGTGGGGCACGCACGCCTACGCGTTTCTGCCCTCGGGCACGCTGGTGGCGGCGCTGGTCGCGACGCTGATCCTGGTGGCCCTGGCGCTCCGGCCCCCGGCGGTCACCCTCCGCTGGCGCGCGCCCGCTTCCCTCTCGGCCCGGGCTGCGCTCTGGGGCGGGATCGTGGCCGTCGCGGCGCTGCTCTTCTGGTGGCTGCGGATCCGCCACGCCTTGCTCGGCGACTCGAGCCCCTTGAGCCACAACGTGCCGCTGGGCGAGCACACGCATCCCCGGCAGCCGCTGTCGCTCCTCGTTCACCATGAGTTCTACCAGTGGACGCGCGGCCTGTTCGCAGCGCCGGGACGGACCCCGCAGGACGTGGCGTTCCACACCCTCGGGCTCGACAGCGTCGTGGCCGGCGCCTTCTTCGTCCCGGTCGCGGTCGCCCTCGCCCGGCGCCTGGTCGCGGCGCGGCCGGCGGATGCGGGTTTGCGCGCCGAGGAAGGACGCGCCGGCGGCGGTGTCGTGGCGCTCGCCGCGGGACTGTTGCTCACCCAGGGCTACATGCAGCTCTTCTTCGGCTACATGGAGAACTACTCCTGGTTCACGCTGGCCATCGGCCTCTACCTGTGGGCCGGGATGGGCGTCCTCGCCGGCCGGGCCCCGCTGACACTGGCCTCACTGGCGCTGGCGGCCGCGATCGGACTCGACCTCGCGGGCATCATCTTCCTGCCCTCGCTCGCCCTGCTCGCGGTGGTGGGGCTGATGCGCCCCGACCGGCGCCGCGCCACGACGGTCCAGGTGGCGCTCACGCTCCTCATCTTCCTGGGTCTCCACCTCTCGCTCGCCGCACTCGGGGGATTCGACGCGTGGGTGGGCTTCCGCTACATGTGGGATCTGGTGGTGCGCGGCGAGGCGACGGACCGCTCCGTGACCTTCCTCATCTCGTGGCCTC
The DNA here is from genome assembly GCA_005893365.1 of Candidatus Eiseniibacteriota bacterium. Lineage (GTDB taxonomy): Bacteria > Eisenbacteria > RBG-16-71-46 > RBG-16-71-46 > RBG-16-71-46 > WS-11. The sequence goes on along the minus strand of VBPB01000075.1, from coordinate 8,395 downwards.
ACCTGCGCGAGTTCTTCGCCGTCGAGCTGCTGGTCGGGCCCTTTGCCGGGTTCCTGCTGATCCCCACCGCGGCCTACCGGCTGGCCGCACCCGGCGGCAAGGACGCCCGGCTCACCTTCGTGCTCATGGCAGCCCTCCCGGCGTTCCTGGGCTGCTGGATGTACGGCGACTCGTTCCTGGGCATCCCGCGGGACTGGGACCTGTTCGCGCCCATGGCCCTGCCGTTCGCGGCGGCGGCCGTCCACTGCCTCGCCACGGCGGGCATGGGGCCGCGGACCGTCCGCCGGCTGCTCGCGGTCGCGACGGTGATCTCCGTCTTCCACACCGCCCCCTGGATCCTGCTCAACACCTCCGAGGCCCGGTCCCTCGAGCGCTTCAAGGCCCTGCCGTCCTCGCTGGGGCGGACCGAGAACGTGGTCGCCTATTGGTATCTCGGTCACGGCGACAGGGTCACGGCGCGCGTGTGGTTCGAACGGGCGGTCGCATCCAACCCCGGCGACGCCCCGGCGCAACACAAGCTCGGCCAATACGCCATGGACGAGGGCCACTTCCCCGAGGCCATCGGGCACTTCGAGATGGCGGTGCGCGCGCGGCCGGACAAGTCGGAGTTTCGGCTCTCGCTGGTGGACGCGCTGGTGCTGGGGAATCGTCTCGAGGAGGCCCGCTCGCAGCTGGCGGTGCTGACGCGCGCGGAGCCCGGGCGGCCGGAGCTGTGGGCCTGCACCGGCATCGTGCTCCTGGGGCTCGGGCGCCAGGCCGAGGCGCACGCGGCGCTGGCGCGGGCGGTGGCGCTGGCGCCGGGCGAGCCGCGGTACGCGCGCCTGCTCGCCCAGGGCGTTGCGCCCGGCGCCTTCGCGCGCGCGGTGCGCGACGACTGGGACGCGCTGGTGGTCAAGTAGGTCAGCGCGGCGCGCCGGGTCAGTCCCCTCGCGAGGCGGCGTACCCGCGATAGGCCTCGAACATCGCGTCGGTGTCGTGGTGGCGGGGTTGGAATCCCAGCCCGCTCCGCGCGGCCGCGGTGTCGAGCACGTAGTCGAGCGGGGCGATCCGGTACTGCTCGGGATTGAGCGGGGACAGGCGCAGGCTCCACAGCAGATCCAGCGCCAGCCACGCGGGCGCGACCGGCACGCTGACCAGGCGCGATCGCGAGCGACCCGCCGGCACACCTCGGTGAGCAGCTCGCGCGTCGTGGGCGGATCGTCGGAGGCGATGTTGAACGTCCCCGGCGTCGGCGTCTCCAGCGCCAGCAGACACGCGCGCGCGGCGTCGCTCACGGCGACCAGGTGGTGGCGGTTGTGCCCATCGCCCAGGATCACGAGCGGCTGATGGGACCGGATCCGGGCGAAGAGCGACTCCATGAGGCCCCGCCGTCCCGGACCGATGATCACGCCGGGGCGCAGGATCACCACGTGCGCCACGCGGTCGCGGGCCGCCCGGCAGCGCTCTTCGCAGGCGAGCTTGCTGCGCCCGTAGGGCCCGAGCGGCCGCGTGGGGCTGTCTTCGCGCAGGGCGCCCCGCTCGGGCGGGCCGTAGACCATGTCGCTGGACACGAAGACGAAGCGCTCGACCCGCGCGGTCGCGGCGGCCGCCAACAGGTGCTCGGTCATCGTCACGTTGCGGCGGAAGAACGGCTCGATCCGGAAGCGCGGGCGTCCCGGCGTGTGGAACTGCACCCCCGCGCAGTGGACGACCGCCGTCACGCCCTCGAGCGCCGTGCCGACCGCCCGCGGGTCGAGCAGGTCCAGGCGCCGGCCGGCGGGTGCCGAGGCCGGGCCCGGCAGGAGGTCCACACCCCGCACGGCGCGGCCGCGCTCGGCCAACTGGCGGACGACCTCGCGGCCGAGGAACCCGGCCGCCCCGGTGACCAAGATCAACGACCGCGCCCCGCGGTGGATGGCGGCGGGGCGGGGGGCGCGGGCGATCCCCACCCGCCGCGGCCGGCGGCCATCACGCCTCTAGAAACGACGACGCGGGTGGAAGTAGCCGCGATGGCCCCCGCCGAAGCGCAGGCCCAGGGAGAACGTGGCCCGGGGGTAGTAGCACGGCGAGTAGTCGTACGGGTACACGTAGGGCGTGTAGTAGGGCGTGTAATAGTAGTGGCGCGGGTAGTAGTACGGCCCGTACGCCGGGCCCCAGTCGTCGCGACCCTCCGTGCGCAGCATGGCCGAGATGATCTCGTCCGAGACGCCGGCGGCCTTGAGATCGTGGACGTCGCGGGCGTCCAGGTGGAAGCTCTTCCCGCTGTACCTGATCTTCTGCAGGATGAGCGAGTCGGAGACTCCGTCCTTGCTCATGGCCACGACATCCTTCACGCCGAACGCCGACGCCGCCCCGCTCGCGAGCATCAGCAGCAGCGACGTGGCGACCGAGATCAACACGACGCGTCTCATGATCCCTGCCTTTCCCTCCCACTCCGACGCCGGGCTCGTGAGGCGCGCTCGCGTCGGGGCAGGAGCCAACTCCCGGCCCTGCAATACCGTGAGTTAGGATGCCACCTTTCGAGGCCGCGATGTGTCAGGAAACGGGCCCCGGCCCGGGCTGACGGAGCCCGACTTGCCGCCTGGTCACGCCGCCGGCGCCGGGCCGGCCGCGGCCGCGGGGGGCGCGCCCTCGACCCGATACCCCAGCTCCCGGCCGAGCCGCGAGTAGGTGAACCCGGCGATCACGTCGTAGAGCGCGTGGACGGCCATCGACACGTAGAGTGCCCCGGTTGCGATCGCCAGGGCCTGGAAGAGGAGCGCGAAGACGAAGATGAGCATCATGGACGTCCGGCTCTGGAACGCGTGGGCCCCGGCGAACACGAGGGCCCCCAGCAGTCCGGCCAGCCACCAGCGGCCGGTGAGGGCGAACAGGATCCAGTAGATCACGCCGCGATAGGTGGTCTCCTCGCCGAAGCCCGCCGCCAGCGAGAGCGCGGCCCACAACCCCTGCTCCCGCCCGCCGGTCGGCATGAAGAAGTAGAGCCGGCGATCGCCCTTGCGCACCGCCCGCCTCCAGCGTGGGCGCATGAAGGCGACCAGGGCCGCCAGGACCGCGAGCCCGAGCAGGAGGTCCGTGGCCCGCGGCAGGGCCCGGGGGTAGAGCGGGATCCGCAGCGCGTACGCCACGCCGAAGGCGACGGCCAGGAAGAAGACCTGGGTGCCGATGGCGTTCGAGAGGTACCGGGCCCGCGGCGGCAGCCACGCGCGACCGGCCAGCCGCGCGCGCGCCCGCCACGCCGCGAACGGCACGTAGGCGTGGAAGACCAGGAACACCGCGGCGAGCCCCAGGTACTTCCCGTGCAGCAGCGGCGGCGGCGCCGCGATCACCGAGCGCTCCCGGGCGCCGCCCCCGGGGGAGCGGGCGCCGCGCGACGCGTCATCCGGCGTCGTACTCGGGTGCGGGCTTCCCCATCAGCCAGCGGTCGAACCAGGTGCGGATGTGCTTCTGATTCTGCACCCGCCGCGACGGCGCGCCGCTGCGCGACAGCTCGTGGCTCTCGCCCGGGAAGCGCACCATGACCACCGGCTTGTGCTGCTGCTTGAGCGCGCGGAACATCGCCTCGCCCTGGGCGATCGGCGTGCGCCAGTCCTCCTCGCTGTGGATCACCATCAGCGGCGTGGTGATGCGGGAGGCCAGGGCCACCGGTGACAGGTCCTGATACTCGGCCGGGTCCTCGAACGGCGGCTTGCGGAACCAGAACGGCGTGAACATGGCGAAGTCGGTGCTGTAGTACATGGACGCCCAGTCCGCGACACAGCGTTGGGTCACCGCGGCGGCGAACCGGTCGGTCTGGGTGATCAGCCAGTTGGTGAGGAGCCCGCCCCCGCTGCCGCCGGTGACGCCGAGCCGCCCCTGGTCCACGAAGCCGCGCTTCAGGATCTCGTCCACCACCGCCATGAGATCCTTCGCATCGTCCCCCGGGTACCGGTACTGGATGACGTTGGCGAAGTCGGACCCGTAGCTCGTGCTGCCGCGCGGGTTCGTGTAGAGAACGACGTATCCGGCCGCGGCCAGCGTGTGGAACTCGTGGAAGAAGCCCCAGCCGTAGGCGGTGTGGGGCCCGCCGTGGATCTCGAGCACCATCGGGTAGCGTTGCTGGGGATCGAAGTCGGGCGGCGTCACGAGCCAGCCCTGCACGCGCTGCCCGTCGAAGCTCGGGGTCCAGAACATCTCGACCTCGCCGAGCGCCACCTCGGCGAACAGCGCCTCGTTGGGCGCGTGGAGCGGGCGCAGCGAGCCGTCCCCGGCGTCGAACAGGTAGAGGTCGCCGGGGCGCGTGGGGCTGCCGAGCGTCAGCGCCCAGCGGCGCCCGTCGGCGCTCGCCGTGCCGGCGATGAGGTCGCGGTCCGCGGGAGTCAGCATCGTCGCGGCCCCGCCCGCGGCCTCGAAGCTCGCGAGCATCGCGGCGCCGTGGCGCGAGAGCGCGACCCGCACGGCCTGGCCGTCGTCGCGGAAGGCGAGCGGGGTCCGGCCGCCGCCGCGCGGCGGATGCTGGTCGGAACTGATGGCACCGCCGATGTCGTCCTGGCAGCCCGCCGAGAGGTCGCGCGCCGTGGTGCGGGGCCAGGGCCCGTCGGTGAGCAGCAGGCGCGGCAGGTAATACGTGCGCGCCGGCTCGGGGGTGGGGTAGCCGATCGCGGCGATGCGCCCGTCGGCGTGCTCGGTGAAGGCGCCGAGGTAACCCTCGATGTGCACGACGGTTTCGAGCCGGGGCCCGTCGGTGGGTTCCGCCAGGTCGGGCGACACCGCGTAGATCACCGACTCGTCGCGGCCGAACCACGGCTCGGGGCGGCGGTCGCAGAGGAACAGGATGGAGCGACCGTCGCGGGACCAGCGGGCGTCGTGCACGGCGTACGGGCCGCGGGTGAGCCGCCGGGGCGTGCCGCCCGCGGCGGCCACCACCCACACCTGCGGCAGGTGCTCGAAGTCCTTGAAGCCCTCGCCGTTCTCGCGGAACACCGGCTGGGTCACCACGCGCGCCGGCTCGTTCTTCGGCTTCTCCTGCTTGGGATCATCGGTGGGCTGGGTGCCGCTCAGGAACGCGATGCGGGTCCCGTCGGGCGACCACGCCGGCTCCGAGACGCCCTTGGCCAGATCGCACACCGGCATCGCGTCGCCGCCGGTCATGGGTAGGACGAAGAGCTGCCCGGGCTCCTTGGGAGCACTCGAGCGCACGAAGGCGAGCCGCGCCCCGTCGGGCGACCAGCGCGGCTGCGAATCGCCCGCGCCGAAGGTGAGCGCCCGGGCCGTGCGCGGCGCGTCACGCGTGGTCTCGACCAGCCACAGGCTGGTGCGATAACCGTCGGTCGCGGGGTCCACCGCCACGCGGGTGAACGCGACCCGGCTGCCGTCCGGGGAGATCTGCGGGTCGGCGATCCAGACCAGGCGCAGGAGGTCGTCGCCCTGCATGGTCCGGCGCTGGGTCGCTTGGGCGGGCGCCGCGGCGGCGGGTGCCGCCATCGGGCTGCGCCTTGCGCCTGCGTTCCGGGGGCTCATTCGTCGTAGTCCTTGATCGGCTTGCCCATCAGCCATTTGTCGAACCATTTGTGGTAGTGCTGCAGGCGTTGGACCCGGCGCGACGGCGTGCCGCTGCGCGACAGCTCATGGTTCTCGCCTGGGAAGCGCACCATCACCGCGACCTTGTGCTGCTGCTTGAGCGCCCGGAACATCGCCTCGCCCTGGCCGATCGGCGCGCGCCAGTCCTCCTCGCTGTGGATGATCATCAGCGGCGTGGTGACGCGGGACACGTAGGTGATCGGCGAGCGCTCGATGTACTCCTGCGGGTCCTCGAACGGCGGCTTGCGGAACCAGGTGGGCCGGAACAGCGTGAAGTCGGCCTGGTCGTAGAACGACCACCACTCCGAGACGCAGCGGTCGGTCACCGCCGCGGCGAACCGGTCGGTCTGGGTGATGGCCCAGTTGGTGAGCAGGCCGCCGCCGCTGCCGCCGCACACCGACAGGTGCCGGGCGTCCACGTAGCCGCGCTTGATCACCTCGTCCACGCCCGCCATCAGGTCGCGGTAGTCGTCGCCGGGGTAGTGGTACTGGATGATGTTGCCGAACTCCTGCCCGTAGGTCGTGCTGCCGCGCGGGTTGGTGTAGAGCACGACGTAGCCGGCGCCGGCCAGCACCTGGAACTCGTGCATGAACGCGGCCCCGAAGGCGGTGTGCGGGCCGCCGTGGATGTTGAGCACCATCGGGTACTTCCGGTTCGGCGTGAAGTCGGGTGGCTTCATGATCCAGCCCTCGATCTTGCGTCCGTCGAACGATGGGTACCAGAACTCCTCGACCTTGCCGAGCGCGATCCCCGCGAGCAGCGCGTCGTTGGGCCCGTAGAGCTTCTTCATCGCCCTGGTCCCGGCGTCGAACAGGTAGAGGTCGCCCGGGGTCGTGGGATCGCCCATCGTCAGCGCCCAGCGCCGGCCGTCGGCGCTGCCGGTGCCGGCGATGACCTCGCGGTCCGGCGTGGTGAGCTCGTCGACGCGCCCGCTCGAGGCGTCCACGCGCGCCAGCAACGCAGCGCCAAGCTTGCCGACGCCCACCAGCACGCTGCGCCCGTCCCCGCTGAAGGCCAGCGGGCGCTGGCCGCCCCCGCGCGGCGGATGCTGATCGGAGCCCACGCCCCCGCTGATGTCGAAGTCGTAATCGGCGGTGAGCGACCGCACCGGCCGCCCGGGGCCGGCGGTGATCATGAGATCACTCTGGTCGTAGGAGTGCGCCTGCTTGGGGTTCACCCCGCCCACGAAGGCGATGCGGCCGTCGGCCGCCTCGACCCAGTCGCCGATGCTGCCGTCGTAGTCCACCAGCGTCCGGAACCCCGCGCCGTCGCCGGGGGCGCTCAGGTCCGGCGACACCGCGTAGAGGTTGTCGTCCCCGTCCCCGAACCACGGCTCCTTGCGGCGGTCCGAGGTGAAGCACACCGAGCGCCCGTCGCGCGACCAGTCCGGGCCGCTCTCGTTGAACTTGCCGGTCGTGAGCTGGCGCGCCTTGCCCCCGGCCGCGTCCACCACCCAGACGTGGCTCGGGTGCTCGGGATCGATGTAGCCGGCGTTGTTGATGTGGAAGATCGGCCGGGTGATGACGCGGCCCGGCTCCTTCTTGGGCTTGGCGCGCGTGGTGTCGTCGTCCAGCGTCGGGTTGGTGCCGCTCGCGAAGGCGATGCGCTTGCCGTCGGGCGACCACGCAGGCGCCCCGGCCCCGCCCTTGAGCCGGGTGAGCGCGATGGCCTCGCCGCCGTCCATGGGCAGCAGATGGATCTGCCCCGGCTTCCCCTCCGCGGCGCGCACGAACGCCAGCGTCTTGCCGTCCGGCGACCAGCGCGGCTGGCCGTCGCGAGGCCCCGCGGTGAGCGGACGCGGGGCGCTACCGCCGGTCTCGGCCAGCCACAGGCTGGTGCGGTACTCGTCGGCGGCCGAGTCCACGACCACGCGCACGAACGCGACGCGCGTCCCGTCCGGCGAGATCTGCGGATCGGCGACCCACACGAAGCGATAGAGGTCCTGCGCTTGCCGTCGGGCGACCACGCAGGCGCCCCGGCCCCGCCCTTGAGCCGGGTGAGCGCGATGGCCTCGCCGCCGTCCATGGGCAGCAGATGGATCTGCCCCGGCTTCCCCTCCGCCGCGCGCACGAACGCCAGCGTCTTGCCGTCCGGCGACCAGCGCGGCGGGCCGTCTAGCGCGGGCGGAGGACGATCCGGAACTGGCGCAGGGTCCCCGACTCGCAGCGGAAGCCGGCCATCGCCTCGCGCGAGGCCACGTCGAACTTGATCGAGCCGAGGTTGACGAGTCTGAGGCGCTGCGGGCCGCAGGGAACCACCGGCAGCGCGAAACCCCGCGGGGAGCCCATGAACAGCTCGACCGTGTCGGCGATGGTCGGGTACCAGTTGAGCGACACGACCACGCGGGTGCGGGCCGGCAGCGGCTTGTCCCAGTCCACCTCGATCGTGCCCTCGAGGCGGCAGGTGCACGAGTCGCCCGGGGCCGGCCGGGCCGGGCTGGGGGCGCGGATCACGAGCGGGGCTGAGCGCAGCCGCGGCTCGCTATCGGGCTTGGGCTTGACCGGCGAGGGGTCGGAGGGGGTCGTGCCGAGGACCGGCGAGACCGGGTCGGGCGGCGGCGCCGGCAGCTCGCGGGGCGGGCGCACCGCGACCGTGTCGCGCTTGGGCGAAAGGGCCGCGACGCGACGCGCCCGAGCCTCTTCCTTCTCGCGCGCCTTCTGCCCCTCACGTTCGCGCCGGGCGAGCCGGTCGCGCTCCCTCGCCGCTCCACGCAGGCGCTTCGCCTCCGCGCGCGCCAGCGCCTTCTCCTCCTCCGTCGGGCCCTTGGGCTTCGCCGCCTCGCGCGCGGCGGGCTTCTCGGGGGGCGGCGCCTGCGCCCGCCGATCGGGCTTGGCGACCTCGGGTGCCGGCTTCGCC
>VBPB01000389.1 GCA_005893365.1 Candidatus Eiseniibacteriota bacterium | reverse complement strand
CATGAGCGAACTCCAGCCCGAGTTCGCGAAGATCACGGAGGCCAAGGACCTCCAGAGCCTCCTCGCCGAGGTCGCCCACCTGCACTACATCGGCGCGGGCCCGCTGTTCAGCATGTTCATCTTCCAGGACGAGAAGAACAGCGATCGCAACGTGCTCCATCTTCACCAGGGTGGGCTGGGGCTGCCGAGCCGCGACTACTACTTCGACACCGACGAGCGCTCGAAGAAGATCCGCGGTGAGTACGTGCCGCACGTGACGCGCATGTTTGAACTGCTCGGCGACGATTCGACCCGGGCGAAGGCCGAGGCCGCGACCGTGATGGCGATCGAGACGGAGCTCGCGAAGGCTTCGCGCAAGCTCGCAGCACTGCGGGATCCGCAGGCGAACTACCACGCGATGACGCTGGAAGGCGTCGCCAGGCTCGCGCCGACCATCCACTGGAAGGATTTCCTCGCCGCCGGTCGCATGACCGGCCTCGACACTGTGATCGTCGGGCAGCCCGAGTTCTTCCAACAGCTCGAGCGATCGCTCAAGGGCCGGAGCCTCGACGAGTGGAAGACCTACTGCCGCTGGCACCTCGCCACCGCCTACGCCACGGAGGCGGGCGGCAGCTACGACGCCGAGCACTTCCACTTCTTCGGCACGATCATGAACGGCACCGCCGAACAGCGGGCGCGCTGGAAGCGCATGCTCGATCAGGAGGAGGGGTACCTCGGTGACGCGCTGGGGCAGCTCTATGTGCAGCAGTACTTCTCACCACAGGCGAAGGCGCGCTACGAGAAGCTGACCGACGATGTCTTCGACGCCTTCCGGGCGCGGATCCGGAACCTCGACTGGATGAGCGCGCCCACCAAGCAGCGGGCGCTCAAGAAGCTGGACGCGGTGACCAAGAAGGTCGGCTATCCGGTGAAGTGGAAGGACTACGCGAACTACCAGGTGAAGCGCGATTCGTTCCTGGGGAACGCGATCCGCGGCAACGAATGGCAGAGCGACTACTACATCGCCAAGCTCCACAAGCCGGTCGATCGCACCGAGTGGGAGATGACGCCGCAGACCTACAATGCCTACTACAACCCGTCGAACAACGAGATCGTGCTGCCGGCGGCCGCCTTCATCCTGCCCGGCATCCCCGACTCCCTGGTCGACGACGCGCTGGTCTACGGCTACGCCGCGGGGAGCACGATCGGCCACGAGATCACGCACGGCTTCGATGACGAGGGCCGCCAGTTCGACGAGAAGGGCAACCTCAAGAGCTGGTGGACGCCGGCCGACGAAAAGGAGTTCAAGCAGCGCGCGCAGCGGATCGTCGCACAGTACAACGGCTACGTGGCCGTCGACACGCTGCACGTGAACGGCGAGGCGACCCAGGGCGAGAACATCGCCGACCTGGGCGGCATCCAGCTCGGCTGGGACGCGTTCACCAAGACCGACGAGTACAAGCAGGGCAAGACCCTCGGCGGATACACGCCGGCCCAGCGGTACTTCATCGGCTGGGCGCTGTCGTGGATGAACCAGCTCCGCCCCGAGAATCTGGCGATGCGCGTGAAGACCGATGTCCACGCGCCGTCGTTCCTGCGCGTGATCGGGCCGGTCACCAATATGCCCGAGTTCTATGGGGCCTACGGTGTCAAGCCCGGCGATCCCATGTACCGGGCGGACGACGTGCGCGTGAAGATCTGGTAGCCACGACCCGGCCGCCGGGGCCGAAGGATCGGCGGGATCCGGCAGGCGACTCGTTCACTTGAGTCCGAGCTTCTTGCCGGCCGCGAGCAGCGCGATCGATTCGCGAATGCGTCTTTCCCGCGTCTCAGGTCGTTTGGCCGTGTGGATCCACATGACGAAGTCGCGTCGGTACGTCGGCGCGAGTTGCTGAAAGAATTGCCAGGCCTTGACGTTCGCCTTGATGGCTTTCGCAACGTAGGCGGGCAGCTCCGGGATCGGCGGGTGGGCCGCGTAGCGCCTGGCCGTGGGAACCGCGGCGAGGCCGGCGGGCGCGAGCAGGCCGGCGGCCCTGAGCTCGTTCCAGCGTTTCCGGTTCAGGTCCGACCACTTGCTCGTCGGCTTGCGCCGCGTGACCTTGAGGGCGTAGCGATCGTCGTCCAGCCGCTTGATCAGACTGTCGATCCATCCAAAACAGAGCGCCTCGCACACGAGGTCTTCATACGGCATCGAATCGACCCCGGAGTGTTGCTTGTGGCGGACGAGCCAGATGCCGGCACTCGACGCATGGTGCTTGGCGAGCCACCGCCGCCACTGTGCCCGGGTTCGCACGTCGAGGCTGATGAGACGTTCCGCCATCGTAGGCACCTCCGGAGGGACGGGTGCGCAGGCAGTGCGAGCCTACGGTCGAGTGCGCCCGAAGAACAGGACGTAACCGTCCTGATCCTTGAGCTCGAAGCCGCGCAGGCCGTCGTCGGTATCCTTGAGTGGCTGCGAGAACTCGACCTGGCGTGACGTGAACTCGGCCGCCAGCGCGTCGGGATCGGGGACGAAGACAAAGGCGTCCCAGCGAGCGCTGGGCTCCCGCCGGTAGTTGGGGAGCGGATCGACACCGACGCTCTTGAACAGGATCTGTGCGCCACCCCTGCACACGATGCCAAAGAAGAGATCGTCTCCGAATCCTTGGAAGGTGACCTCGAAGCCAAGCCGGTCGCGATAGAACGAAAAGGCTCTCGCCACGTCTTGGACGATGAAGAACGGCGAGATGCTGACGATCTCGGGCTGGGTCATGTGGG
>VBPB01000388.1 GCA_005893365.1 Candidatus Eiseniibacteriota bacterium | reverse complement strand
AAGGGGCCAGTGCACGCGCCGCACGTCGCCGGTCACGGTCGGGCAGGCGGCGTCGGCCTCGCCGCACAGCGTCACGACCGTGTCGGCCTCGCGCCAGGGCACCTCGTCCAAGCGCCGCGAGCGCTGGCCGCGGATGTCGATCCCGACCTCCGCCATCACCGCGATCGCGTACGGGTTCACGCCGCGCGGCTCGCTGCCGGCGCTCCAGATCTCGGTCCCGGGCGGCGCCATCGCCCGAGCGAATCCCTCCGCCATCTGGCTGCGCGCGGAGTTGTGGACGCACAGGAAGAGCACCCGGCGCGGCGGCGCGGTGATGAAGGCGGAGGGGCGGGCGGACGCTGCAGCCTCCGCCCCCCTGGACGGCCGTTCCTCAGTCATGCCCATCCCCGATCGGCGGCGTGGCGCTCACGCGCCGCCCGTGGTCACGCGGGCAGGCCCTGCTGACGCAGGAGCTCCTGCATGAGCTTGGCGTTCCTCGCCGCCTGGCCCGCGTGACAGTTGTTGAAGAACAGATAGGTGCGCCGCGCCTGGTCGGCGAGTTCCGCCACCTTGCGCACCCACTCCTCGTAATCGTACCGGTCGCCCGAGCCGCGGCCACCGCCACCGCCTTCGCCGCCCCACCAGGTGGCGGCGTTGCGTCCGTGGAAGCGCACGTACGCGTCCTCGGCCGTCACCATCGTCACCGGCGGGATCAACCCGGGCAGCTTGGGCTCGTCCACGGAACAGTAGCCGATTTGGTGGGTGCGCAGCGAGGGCTCGAGCTCGGGCGTGAGCCATGAGTCGTGGCGGAACTCCGCGAACAGGGGCTCGCCCGGCAGCAGTTCGCGCATCGCCAGCAGGTGCTTGCGATGCTCGACCGTGCGCTTGAACCCCCACGGGAACTGCGCCAGCAGGCCGTCGTACTTGCCGGCGTCCTTGAGCGGCTTCAAGGCGGCGAGGAAGTCGCGGTAGAGGGCCGGCTCGCGCGAGGTCTCGTGGGTCATCGCCCGGTTGAGCTTGACCACGAAGCGGAAGCCGTCGGGCGTCTTCTGCTCCATCCGCTCGAGCATCCGCGCGTCGGGGACGCGGTAGAAGGTGGCGTTCACCTCGACCGCCGAGAAGTGCTGGGCGTAGAAGTCGAGGAACTTGGCCGAGGCGGTGCCGGGCGGGTAGAACGGGCCCACCCAGTCGGCGAACGAGTAGCCCGAGGTCCCGACCACGATGCGGGGTACCGCGTGCTCGACCATGCGGGGGCTCTCGGAAGCTCAGGGCTTGGGCGCCCGCCCGGCGACCGGCCCGAACGGGACGTGCCCGAGCCGTCTTCGGTGGGTGAGCGAGCCGGCGGGGACGATCCGGGACTCCCCCAGCTTGTCGCGCACCCGGTCGAGCGCTTCGCGCAGCCGCGTGGCGCGCACATCCGGCTCGAACAGCTCGGTCTGACCGCCTTGCGTGGCACGCTGGAGCAGCGAGACCGTCACGCCGAGCAGTCGCAGCGGCCCGCCCTGCCAGTGCTCGCGCCAGAGGGTACGGGCGGTCTCGAACACCTGGCGGTGGTCGGCGGTGAAGGCCGGCAGCACCCGCTGCCGCATCAGCGTGCGGAACCGGTGGTCGCGCAGCTTCACGCACACCGTGCGCCCCACGTAGCCCTCGGCGCGCAGCCGTCGCCCCACCTGGTCGGACAGTCGCAAGAGCGTCCCTTCGAGATAGACCGGATCGGCGCAGTCCTCGGGCAGCGTCACCTCGTGCCCCATGGACTTGGCCTCGATGCCCTCATGATAGGGCGTGAGCGGGGTGTCGTCCCGGCCCCAGGCGGCCTCGCGCAGTTGCGGCCCGATGATGCCGAAGGCGGCTTGGAGCGCGGATGCGGGGGCGTGGGCCAGCTCGCCGACGGTCGTGATTCCGAGCGACCGCATGCGCGTTTCGAGCTGGGGCCCCACGCCCCACAACGAGCGCACCTCGAGCGGCCAGAAGGTACGCTGGAAGCCCGCCTCGTCGAGGGCGGTGAGCCCCCGCGGCTTGGCGACCCCGGCGGCCATCTTGGCCACGAGTTTGTTGGGGCCGATGCCGATCGAGGCGGTGAGCGAGAAGCGCTGCGCGATGCGGCGCTGGAGATCGGCGGCGATCGGATGGATGTCCGCGAGCGAAGCGTCGCGGCGGCCGACCGCCAGGAACGCCTCGTCGACGCTGAACGGCTCCACGTCGGGCGTGAGCGAGAGGTAGAGGTTGAGCAGCGCCAGCGAGATGGCGACGTACTTCTCGGGATCGCCCTCGACGAAGTGCGCCTGCGGGCACAACCGGCGCGCCTCCTGGAGCGGCATGCCGGCCCGGACCCCGCTGGGCCGCGCCTCGTACGAGGCGGCGGTGACCACGCCGCGCCGCCTCGGATCGCCGCAGACGATGACCGGCTGGCCCTTAAGATGCGGGTGATGCGCCTGCTCGACCGAGGCGAAGAACGCGTCCATGTCCACCAGCAGGATCATCGTCGGCTCATCGGGCTCGGGGTCATGCGGCGTTCCACGCCCGGCCCAGGATCCAGCGCGCGCTGCGCGGGTCGTAGCAGAGCTCGTAGGTGCCCTGGGCGTGACCCTCGACCGAGAAATAGCGGAGCAGCGCGGTCCCCTCGCGCCGGGTCCACTCGCCGGTCACCCGGCGGACCCGGATGACCCGACCCTGCCAGCGGAA
>VBPB01000385.1 GCA_005893365.1 Candidatus Eiseniibacteriota bacterium | reverse complement strand
CCCGAGAGGAGAAACTGGGCCAGGCCTCGCAGGCCCATAAGGCCGCGGGCGGCGACCCGAGTGAGTTCAAGTGGGACTGGGCGGCCGACGCGCGCCGCATCCAGGAGCAGATGACCCGGGAGGGTGACCCGCTGCGCCGGCAGTACCTGTTCATGAACTACTCCCGCTACGCCGGGGCGGACTCGGACTCGGTGATGGCGCTGCGGGCCCTGCGCGAGATCCCGCCCGACTCCTGGGCGTGGTCGCTGGTGCCGGGCGGGCCCCAAGGCGTGATCTTCTGGGCGCAGAAGGGCTCCCGGCGGCCGGACCTGGCCATCGCCGCGCCGGGTTCCTCTCCATGGCGATCAACATGGCCGACGAGGCGCGCGACAAGCAACGGGTCGGGCGTCTCTACACGCGCATGATGGACGAGTTCCGCGGCTCGCCCGATGCGGACTGGGCCAGGAATCAATACGGGCCGGACCGCGCCATCCGCGAGGGCCAGCCGGTGCCCGACTTCACCTTCTCCGGCCTCGAGGACTCGACCGTCATCTATCGGCCGGCCGACTTCCGGGGCCATTACCTGCTGATCGACTTCTGGGCGGTCTGGTGCGGGCCCTGTCTCGGCGAGATGCGTTCGCTGCACGACGCCTACGCCGCGTACAAGGGCCGCGGTCTCACGGTCCTCAGCGTCTCGTTCGATCCCCGGCGCGCCGATGTGACGAAGTTCCGCGGTGGGAAGTGGCCCATGCCCTGGCTCCACGCCTTCGCGTCCCAGGGCTTCAGTGGCGTGGAGGCGAAGCGCTTCGGCGTGCTCGGCATCCCCAGGCCGATCCTGGTCGATCCCGAGGGGAAGATCGTGGCCATGGAGAACGACCTGCGCGGCGACCGTCTTGAGCCCACGCTCGCGAGGCTCCTCGGGCCGGGGGCCAACGGGCACTAGCCTCGCCACCGCGCACGCCCCGCGCGGCCCGAGCGCTGTGCCCGCAAGTCGCGCTTGGCGCTCGGCCCCCGCCTCGGCTATCTTCGGTCGGTGAGGCTCGCCTACCACATGATGTCGGCGCCTGCGCCGATCGGGCTCCTGTTCCTCGCGCGCACCGCGAAGGGGCTCCGCTATCTCGAGTTCATGGACCGCAAGAGCATCAAGCGCATGATCGCGGGCCACGCGGCCGACTGCCCGGACGCCAAGTGGGAAGCCTCGCTGCTCGAGCTCAAGCCCATCACCGAGCAACTCGAGGCGTACTTCCTGGGCGGGCTGCGCGAGTTCGAGCTCCCGCTCGATCCGGTGGGCTCGGACTTCCAGCTCACGGTGTGGGGCGCGCTGCGCAAGATCCCGTTCGGCCAGACCCGCACCTATGGCGACGTCGCCAAGACGGTGGGCCGCCCCAAGGCGCCGCGCGCCATCGGGCTCGCCAACCACGACAACCCGATCGCCATCATCATCCCGTGTCACCGCGTCATCGGCGCGGACGGGAGCCTCACGGGCTACGGCGGCGGGATGCCGCGCAAGCGCTGGCTGATCGACCACGAGGCCAAGCACGCCAAGCCGGCCGGCCGGACCGGGGACCTGTTCGCGACCGCCGGCGGCGAGAAGCGCTCCTCGCGCTGATCCTAAGCCGCGGCCCCGCGGTCCTTAGGCGAAGTGGTCGAAGCCCCGCGCCGTTAGCGCCCGCGAACCACCCGCCGCATCGCGCACCGTGATGGTACCGGCCGCCGTGGTGAACCGCCCCACGATGGTGACGCCCTCGCTCCGCTCGCGCGCCCAGGCCTCGGGGTCGAGCGCCAGCAGCAGCTCGTAGTCGTCGCCGGGACCGAAGCGGAGAGATTCGAGCGTGACGCCGAGCCGCGCGGCGGCGCGCTCGAGCGCCGCGTCGGCCGGCCAGGTCGCGGCGTCGATCTCGGCGCCGACACCGCTCGCGGCGCACAGGCGTGCCAAGTCGCCGGCGAAGCCGTCGGAGATATCGATGGCCGCCTTCACCACGCCGGCCGCCGCGAGGGCCCGCGCCAGGCGCACGCGGCAGGCGGGCGCACGCCAGGCGTCGAGCACGGGCTCGAGTCCGGCGGCGGGCGGGGCCTCGCCCGCCGCGCGCAGGAGCGCAAGCCCCGCGGCGGCCCGGCCCGGCGAGCCGGTGACGCCGAGCAAGTCGCCGGCGCGCGCCCCGGCGCGCGACCAGGCGCGGCCGCGCTCGACCTCGCCCATCAGCGTGAGGTTGAACCACTCGGGTCCCGCCACCCCCGCGAGGTTGCCGCCCACGATGCCGGCGCCCTCGGCGGTCAGCGCCGCCGCCACGCCGGCCTGGAGCTCCACCAGCGCCTCCGCGTCGTGCTCGGGCCGCACGCCCAGCGAGAGCAGCGCCCAGCGCGGGACCGCCGCCATGGCGGCCAGGTCGCTCAGGTTGGCGAGCGCCAGCCGCGCGCCGAGCGCCTCGGAGGTGAGCGTGCCGGCGAGGTAGTGGCGGCCCTCGACGAACGCGTCGGTGGTGGCGACCAGATCGCGGCCCGCCTCGGGGCGCACCACCGCGGCGTCGTCGCCGGCGTCCACGACCGTGCCGGCGGGGGTGCCGCGCGCGGCGGTCAGGCGCCGCACCACCTCCA
>VBPB01000384.1 GCA_005893365.1 Candidatus Eiseniibacteriota bacterium | reverse complement strand
CGGGCGATGCACAAGTCCTTGGGCAACGTCATGGCGCCCGGCGAGGTGGTCGCCAGGTCCGGCGCCGACATCGTCCGGTGGTGGGCGATGGCCGCCGACTGGCGCAGCGACGTGCGGGTCGGGGACGAGATCCTGCAGCGGGTCGCCGACGCGTATCGGAAGGTGCGGAACACGTTCCGCTTCCTGCTCGGGAACCTGAGCGACTTCTCCCCCCAAGACGCGCTGCCCGCGGAGCGTCTGACCCGCGTCGATCGGGCGTTCGCCGGCCACCTGGCGACGCGCGTGGCGCGGCTGCGCGAGGACTACCGGCAGTTCCTGTTCCACCGCGTGACCGACGGCCTGCTCGACCTGTGCACGGTGGACCTCTCGGCGGTGTTCCTGGATGTCGCCAAGGACCGCCTCTACACGCTCGCCCCCGACGACCCCACGCGGCGCTCGGCCCAGACCGTCTTGTGGCGGGCGCTCCACGACCTGGCCATCGCGGTCTCCCCGGTGCTGGCCTTCACCGCCGACGAGGTGTGGCAGCACCATCCTGGCCTCATCGCCGAGGCCGAGAGCGTCCATCTGGCGAGGTGGCCGGAGGCGACGCCGCCGGCCGGCGCCGAGGCCGAGTGGGACATGCTGCTCGCCGCGCGCCCACCGCCGAAGCCGCGGTGACGCTCACGGCCCCGCAGGCCTGGATCGACCGGCTCGAGCCCTACCGCGACGAGCTGCCGGGATTCCTGCTGGTCGCCTCGCTGGCCCTGGTCCCCGGGACCGACGGGCAGGAGCCGGCGGTCGTGGTGGCCCGCACACCGTTCGCCCGCTGCGAGCGGTGCTGGACCTATCGCGCCGACGTGGCGGCGGAGGGCCCCACGGCCGGGCTGTGCCGCCGGTGCACCGGCGTGCTCACGACCACCGGGCGGAGCGCCGGCGGCTGATCGCCTACGGGCCGAGCTTGAGCTCGGCCTGGCGCGGGTAGCGGCGCTTCAAGTCCTCGACCAGGCCGCGGAACGCGTCGGTCTCCCCGCGCAGCGGCACCCGGTCGGTGTCGATCTCCAGCACCTCGCACTCGCTCCGCACCCGCTGCATCCACTCGTCGTAGGCCCGGTTGAGGCGCGAGATGTAGGCGATGTCGATGCCCTGCTCGCTGGCCCGGCCGCGGCTGGCGATGCGCCGCATCAGGGTCTCGGGCTCCGCCTTGAGGTAGATGATGAGGTCGGGCTTGCGCAGGAAGGACACCAGGATGCGGAACAACGACTCGTAGTTCTCGTAGTCGACATCGGTCATGGAGCCCTGCTCGCGCAGCGTGCGGGCGAAGATCTCGGCGTCTTCGTAGATGGTGCGGTCCTGGATGAACGGCAACGGGCTCTCGCCGATCTGCACCTGCGCCTTGAAGCGCTCGCTGAGGAAGTAGATCTGCAGGTGGAAGCTCCACCGCGGCATGTCGGCGTAGAACGCGTCGAGGTACGGGTTGTGGAGGACCGGCTCGTAGTAGGCGAGCCACCCGAGCTCGGTGCTCAACCGGTGGGTCAGCTCGGTCTTGCCGACCCCGATGTTGCCGGCGATGGCGAGGAAGTAGCCCTGGCTCATGGTCGTCCCGTGTCGTAAGGGCGCGCGGACGGCGCGCGCGGACTAAGGTCGCGTCGGATGCCGGCCGGATCGCGATGGTGCGCGGAAGCGAGCGCCTGTCAAGGAGATGTTCAACCGCCTGCACCCTCTGCGCTTGCACCGACCCTGGCGACCCTGGGCGCGGCGCCCCGAAAAAGATTAGAACTCCTCACGCGACGACGCATCAATAGGGCCGAGTATGGGGGGCTAGTTCAACGAAACTCGCGTGCGGCCCGCGATTCTGAGAGCGAAGTCCCCCTTAGTTCGAGCGCCCCGTCGGCGAAGCCGGCGGGGCGTCTCGCTTTCGTGCCGGTGCGCATCCCGGCACCCCCAGGATCGGATCGGGTTCAGAAGCCACGGCTGGCGAGCACCAGGCCGACCTCCATGCCGGCCGGCGGCAGCCCGCGGCGCCGGCCGGCCTTGGACCCGCCGGCCTCGCCCAGCAGAATCGTCCCCACCGGATGCGGCACCGATGCCGCGGCGTCGATGACGCTCAAACCCATGATGCCGCCGGCCACGCCGGCCATGATCAGCCGCAGCTGGCGGGCGTGAGCGAGCCGGGCGGCGGCCCGGGCTTCGCCGGTGGTGCCCACGGCGGCGGCGTAGTCGTCCGCACGGTCGTGAACCCGCCAGTGGGCGATGCCGACCCCCGCAGAGGCGGTGATGGCGCCGATCATGAACAGCGTGGCGCGGACTGGGTGCTCGTCGTAGGCCTGGCCCCACCCGGGCAGGATCAGCGAGCGGGCCCCGGCCATGAAGGCGCTCTTCTGCCGGAGCGAGAACCAGACCGTGTCCGCCGTGACGCCGTCGAGCATCACGGTCCGGCTCCACGGGTCGTAGCCGATCTCGAAGCCGACGATGCGATAGCGTCCGGCGAGCCCGCGGTCGAACGTCATCGGCGTGCGCCCGACCACCGTGACGTCCCCCTCGATGCGGAACGAGGCGCCCGCCGGGCGCGACATCAGGGTGAGCGATCCCGAGGGGCCCGAGGGCTGGGCCGGGGCGGGGGCGGTGACCCCGACGGCGAGCAACAGCGAGAGCAGGGCCGCACGCACCATCATGGTGGCTCCTTCAGTCGTTCAACGTCCTGGGAACGAGTCGCGGCGCACGCTATCGACTGCCCGCCGCATCGTCAAGTCCGGACTGGCGCTCGGGGCCGGGCGGCCCCTCGGGGTCGTCGTCCGCTGCGTCCGCGTCGTCGTCGGGTGGCCCCGACTGGCGGAATCGGTCCGCGTCGATGCCGTGCTTGCGCATCAGGTCGTGCAGCGTCGGCCGGCTCACGTCGATCTCGCGCGCCGCGCGGGTCACGTTGCCGGCGTTGCGCGTCAGGCTCTCGATCAGCAGCCGCCGCTCCGCCTCGTCGCGCGCCGCCTGCAGCGTCGGGATGCCTTCCACCCGGACCTCGGCCAGCTCGAGGTCCTCGGGCCGCAGGTAGGCGTCGCGCGCCA
>VBPB01000383.1 GCA_005893365.1 Candidatus Eiseniibacteriota bacterium | reverse complement strand
TCCGGGTCGCCGCCGCCGCGGGCGTGGGTGACCACCTTGAGCGTGTGGGTGAGGCCGTCGAACACGCTCACCACGTCGCCGAACATGAACACCGCGTCGGGGAGGTTCTGGTCGTCCTGGGCCCGGGCCGGCAGCCGCTCGAACCAGCGCACCGCGTCGTAGCCGAAGTAGCCGACCGCCCCGCCGCAGAACCGCGGCAGGCCCGGCAGGGCCACCGCCTGGTGGCGGTTGAGGAGGTCCGCCAGCTCCTCGATCGGCGGGCGCGTGCACGGCGTGACCCGGCCGCCCTGGCGGATCTCGCAGCGGTCGCCGCGCGCCACGAACACCAGCGACGGGCGGCTGCCGAGGATGGAATAGCGCCCCCACTTCTCCCCGCCCTCGACGCTCTCGAGCAGGAAGGCGTACGGGCCCTCGTCCACCTTGCGGAACGCCGAGACCGGCGTGTCGAGGTCGGCCAGCACCTCCCGGTACACCGGGACGAGCTTGCCCCCCTTCGCCAGGGCTTTGAACTCGGGGAGGGTCGGGACGATCATGGTTCGCTCGTGGGTACCGGCCGGCCGCCCAACAGCTCGCGCGCCTGGCGCCGCGTGGTCTCGGTGGCGCGTTCGCCCGCCAGCATGCGGGCCAGCTCGGCGACGCGCGCCTCGCCCTCGACCGGATCGACGCGGGCGACGGTCCGGCCTCCGGAAACCTGCTTGGTCACGCGCAGGTGGTGGGTCGCCAGGGCCGCGATCATGGGCAGGTGGGTGACACAAACGATCTGGCGGTGCCGCGACAGACGCCGGAGGCGTTCCCCCACGGCATGGGCGACGGCACCACCGATGCCGGAATCTACTTCATCGAAGAGCAGAAGGTCAACGCGGTCCTGCTCTTGCAGCACGCTCTTCAAGGCCAGCATGACCCGCGAGAGCTCGCCGCCCGAGGCGATCTTCTGGAGCACGCGGGGCGATTCGCCGGGATTGGCGGTGAAGCGCAGCGCCACTTGGTCGAGCCCGTGGGCCGCGGGCCTGGCGTCGTGTCCCTCGGCCTGAGACACCGCGAACTCGATGCGGGCCTGGGCGAGTCCCAGCGGGCGCAGCTCCTTGGTGACGCGCGGCCCCCATTCGGCGGCGGCCGCGGCGCGCCGGCGCGACAGCGCTTCGCCGGTCGCGCGGAGCGCGCGTTGGGCGGCGGTGACCCGGGCGCGCGCCTGCTCGAGCGCCGCCCCGGCGTCGTCCCCCACCGCCAGCTCCTGCTCGATCTGGGCGCGCCAGGCGATCAACGCCGGCACGTCGCGCCGGTACTTGCGGGTGAGCCGCGCGATCAGCTCGCGGCGCGCCTCGATGGACTCGAGCGCTTCCGGGTCGGCCTCGAGCCCCGCGACGTACGCCTCGAGCGCGCGCGCCGTCTCGGTCGCGGCGATGCGCGCCTCGCGCAGCATCGGCACGGTCTCTTCGAGCGTCGGATCGAGGCCGGCGGCCTGGGTGAGCGCGTGCTCGGCGGCGGCCAGGGCGTCCGCGGCCGGTGACTCGCCTAGGGCGAGCCGGGCGAGCGCTTCGCCGGCCAGTACCCGCAGCCGGTCGGCGTGCGCCAGCCGCGCCGACTCGCCCTCAAGCCGCTCGGCCTCGCCCTCGACCAGCCGGGCCTCGTCCAGCTCGCGGGCCGCGTGCCGCAGGTAGTCGCTGCGCTCGGTGAAGGTGGCGAGCGAGCCCTCGAGCCGCTCGAGCCCGGCGGCGGCCTCGCGCCAGGCCGCCAGCGCCTCGCCGTAGCGGGCGCGCTCGGCTTCGAGCCCCGCCAGGCGGTCCAGGGTCATGAGCCCGGCCTCGGGACGGAGCAGGCTCTGGTGCTCGTGCTGGCCGTGCAGATCGGCGAGCGCGTCGCCGAGCCGCTTGAGCACCGCCAGCGTCGCCGGCGACTGGTTGACCGACGCCCGGCTGCGGCCGGCGCTGGTCAGCTCGCGCCGGATGATGACGGTCTCGCCGTCGAACTCGAGGCCGGTCTCGCGGAACAGCTCGCCGACGCGGCGCGCCACCTCGCCGGCGAGACGGAACTCGCCCTCGACCACCGCCGCCGCGGCCCCTTCGCGCACCGCGTCCGCATCGCCCTTCTCGCCCACGAGCAGGTTGACCGCCTGGACCACCAGCGATTTGCCGGCGCCGGTCTCCCCCGTGACCGCGTTGAGCCCCGGGCCGAGTGACGGCCAGGTCGCGGACGATCAGGCGTTCGAGCACGGCTACATGCTGCGCCGCTCGCTTCCCTGCCAGCCGAGCTTGGCCTGGAGCGAGCGGCCGAAGGGGCGCGAGGGATTATGGAAGACGCGCACCACCGCACGGGTGAGCCCCACCTCCACTTGGTCGCCGGCCCGGAGCTCCACGCTCTCCTGGCCGTCCAGCAGCAGCAGCGACGGGTCCGCCGAGCCCAGCACCGCCAGCGTCACGGTGCCGCCCGGCGGCAGCACCAGCGGGCGGCTGCCGAGCGTGTGCGCGCACACCGGCGTCACCACGAACGCCTCGACGTCGGGGGCCAGCACCGGCCCGCCCGCCGAGAGCGAGTAGCCGGTCGACCCCGAGGCACTCGCGCACACGACGCCGTCGGCGACCAGGTGCCCGAGGTCGTGCCCGAGGGCGGTCATGCGCAGGTGGAGCGCCGAGGTCCCGCCGGCGGTCTTGATGACCGCGTCGTTCATGGCGCGCCCGCGCCGCACCACGCGCCCGCCCCGGCGCACTTGGGCCCCCACCAGCCGGCGGCGCACCACCGGCCAGCGGCCGCCGAGCGCTTGGCGCACGGCCACGGCGAGCTCGCCCTCCTCGGCGACAGTCAGGAATCCCAGGCCGCCCAGGTTGACCGGCAGCAGGACGCCGCGGCGCCCGGCCATGGCGCGCGCGCCGCTCAGCGCCGTGCCGTCGCCGCCCAGCGCCACCAGCACCTGGCACCAGCGGGCGATGGCGGGCAGCGGGTGGCCGGGGCGCTCCATCTCGTGGGCCAGCTCGCCGTCGAGGCGCACCCGGCGGCCGCCGCGCGCCAGCGAGGCGGCCAGCCGCGCCGCCGCGGGCCGAACGCTGGCCCGCTGGGTGTGGCCCAGGATGCCGACGCGGCGCACCCGGCCGGTCATGAGTACTGGCGCTGGTGGGCCCGCACCCACTCGAACACCCGGCGATTGATGCCGGGAGCGTCGAGGCCGACCTCCGCCAGCAGCTCGTCGCGCTTGC
Source organism: Candidatus Eiseniibacteriota bacterium (assembly GCA_005893365.1). GTDB lineage: Bacteria > Eisenbacteria > RBG-16-71-46 > RBG-16-71-46 > RBG-16-71-46 > WS-11. The sequence continues at coordinate 1,396 of VBPB01000383.1, read as the reverse complement.
CGTGCGTCACGAACGTCTCGGGCAGGGCCAGGTGGAGGATCGGCGTGGTGGTGAGGTCGTGTTTGGCCAGGCACAGGTGCACGGCATCGGCGAACCCGCCGGCCGGCACGTTCTCCTCGATCGTGACCAGCCGGCCGACCGAGCGGGCCAGGCCGACGATGGCGGTCTCGTCGACCGGGGCGGCGAAGCGGGCGTTGACGACCGTGGCCGAGATGCCCTCGAGCGCCAGCGCCTCGGCGGCCACGAGTGCCGGCGCCACCATGGTGCCCAGCGCCAGCAGGGCCACGTCGCCGCCGGCGCGCAGTTGCTCCGAGACGCCGAGCGCCAGGCGCACCGGTGGGCGGGTCGGCAGCGTCTCGTCGGGCAGGTTGGCGCGCGGGTAGCGCACCGCGATCGGCCCGCCCCGGTGCTGGACCGCGGTCCACAGCATGTCGCGCAGCTCGGCGCCGTTCTTCGGCTGCATGACCACCATCCCGGGGACCATGCGCAGGAAGCTCACGTCGAAGGCGCCGTGCTGCGGTCCGCCGTCCTCCCCCACCAGCCCCGCACGGTCGATGCAGAAGACCACGTGCAGGTCCTGGGCCGCCACGTCGTGGAGGATCTGGTCGAAGCCGCGTTGCAGGAAGGTGGAGTAGATGGTGGTGAGCGGGATGAGCCCCGCCGCCGCCAGTCCGGCCGAGAACGTGACGCCGTGCTCCTCGGCCATGCCCACGTCGAAGAAGCGGTCGGGGAACTTGCTCGCGAACGACTTGAGCCCGGTGTTGTCGGTCATCGCCGCCGTCACCGCCACCACGTCCGGCAGCTGGGCGGCGATCTCGAGCGCGGTCTCGCCGAAGACCTGGGTGTAGGTTTTGCGGCTGCTCTTCGAGGTCGTGCCGGTCTCGGGGTCGAACACGCCCACGCCGTGGAAGGTGCCGGCGTCGCTCTCGGCCGGGCCGTAGCCCTTGCCCTTCTTGGTGACCACGTGCAGCAGCACCGGCCCCGGGACCTCTTTGAGCTCCGCCAGGGTGTGCATGAGCAGGTCGAGGTCGTGGCCGTCGATCGGGCCGTAGTACTTGAACCCGAGCTCCTCGAACAGCACCCCGGGCACGATCAGGTTCGAGAGCCCTTCCTTGATGCGCCGCGCGGCCTCCTGGGCCCTGGCGCCCAGCCGCGGCACGCGCCCGAGCAGTTCGTAGACGTCGCGCTCGAACTGGCGGTAGAACCGGTGCGTGGTCAGGCGGGTGAGGTAGCGGGCGATGGCGCCGACGTTGGGCGAGATGCTCCACTCGTTGTCGTTGAGGATGACCAGCAGTCGCCGGCCCAGCTCGCCGGCGTTGTTGAGCCCTTCGTAGGCCATGCCGCCGGTGAGCGCCCCGTCGCCGATCACCGCCACGACGTGCGAGTCCTCGCCCTT
>VBPB01000381.1 GCA_005893365.1 Candidatus Eiseniibacteriota bacterium | reverse complement strand
CGGTGAACGTGACCCCCCCACGGCGATGGCGCGCCCATCCCGGAGGGCCGTCACGGTCGGATAGAACCGCTCGCGGTTCATCTTCGCTCCCGCCGTCCAACTCCCGGCCCCGGAGCCGCCGGCCTGGTAGGTGCGGGCGTCCCGGATGCCCCGATCGTTGACCTCGTCGTCCCCGCCGGCCGAAAGGAGCTCACCGGTTGCCAGGTGGGTGTGACCGTCGCAGAAGATCTTGGCGCCCGGGCTCCAGGTCCCGAGGCCGAACGTGAACGAGCTCCACGCGTCCGTGCCGCAGACTTCCGACCCCCGCGACCAGCCGATCTCCTCGCCAGGGCCGCCGTCCGTCCCGCGCCCATCCCACGTCAGGATTCGACTGTGATAGTTGGTCCCGTCCCCGCGCACGAGCGCCATGTGGACCTGGATGTGGGAGCGTTGGTTCGACGACGACCACTGCCCGGGATGGGCTGCCGCGTCCCGCCCGGGGGCGAGGACCAGGATTGAGGCGAGGGCGAGGAGAGAGGGACGAAAGGGGATCGTGCGCGACCGGGATAGCGCGTCCTGGGCGGCCATGGCGACCTCCATGCGGGGGAATCGGGTTGGCGCTGCGGCGCCCCGCCGGGAAGGCAACGAGGGCCCGTGCGGCGGCGGGCAGGTTGCTGGCGGGAGGCTGGCGCTGAGCCTGCCGGTCGTCAAGTCTTTTTTTTGCAGCCCCGCACCTTGCGGCCGTGTACCATGAATGGCGGGTCCGCACCACACGGCTCGCTCCAGGGAATCATGATGACGCTCCGCAACGCCGCCGTCCTCGGGCTCGTGTGGCTCGCGGCCTGCCCCGCGGGCGCGGGCCGGGCGGCCGCCGACTGGCCGCCGGAAGGCCGACTGCTGTGCTCGGCCTGTTTGGCGCGTGGGCCAACCATCGCCCCCGATGGGGCGGGCGGCGCCTTCATCTGCTGGGGCGACAGGCGCAACGGCCTCAGCGGGTCCAACGACGATCGGCTCCCGGTCTGCACCGATCCCAGCACACTGGACCTGCCGCACCAGCCGATTGTCGCGGACGGATCCGGCGGCGTCTTCCTCACGTGGTCGGATTTTCGCAACGCCGGGGGCACCAAGGTCGACGTGTACGTCCAACGCATCCTCGCCGATGGCAGCATCGCTCCGGGCTGGACCGTGAATGGGGTGCCGGCAACCCAGGCGGCCGGGCTTCAGTTTGCGACGGCGGTGCTGCCGGACGGAGCCGGCGGCGTCTACGTGACCTGGGATGACCAAACCCCCGACATCTACCTGCAGCATCTCGGGCCAGACGGCCAGGTTGCGCCCGGTTGGCCGGCTAATGGGCTGCCGGTGTGTGTCTTTCCCGGCGAGCAGGGGGCTCCGAAACTCGCGTCCGACGGCGCGGGGGGGGTGTTGATCGTCTGGGCAGACCTGAGGGACGGACCGCTCGACGCCTACGTCCAGCGGGTTACGTCCGGGGGCGCGCTCGCCCCGGGCTGGCCGGAGAACGGCCGGCGGATCGCCGCCGATCGTGCACGGCGCGAGATCATGTCCGACGGCACCGGCGGCGCGTACCTCTCGCTGGCGACGGTGGGGGGCGGCGCCGACAGCCTCTATTTCTTGCTGCGCTTCACCGCCGACGGCGTCCCGGCCCCCGGCTGGCCCGAAGGCGGCGTGGTGGTGTGCCAGGCGCAAGGGGAGCGGCAGGGACTTCGGATGGAGCCCGACGGGGCCGGCGGCGTGGTCCTCGTATGGGATGACTATCGCGACTTCGGCGACGACGAGATCTTCGCGCTGCGCATTCGCGGCGACGGATCGCGCCAGCCCGGCTGGCCGGTGGACGGGCTGCGAGTCACCGATAACACCGCCACCTTCGACAGCTTCCCGGACCTGGCAGCGGACCTCACGGAGGGCGCCTACCTGTGCTGGGATTGGCTGAATAATACCCAGGGCTTCGACGAACGGGTTGCCGTGCAGCACCTGACCGGGGACGGCAGCCTCTTCCCGGGATGGCCAGCCAACGGACGCTTCATCCCGACCGTCACCCCGTCCGGCAACCCACGAATCGTGGCGGACGGGGTGGGCGGGGCGATCGTGGCCTGGGATGACCGCAGTGAGCACGTGCGGGCGCTGCGCATCGCCCTGGATGGCCCGGTGGCGGTGGACCTGTCGACGGCGAGTGCGGCCTTCGAGTCGGACCGCGTGCGCCTGCGCTGGTACGGGTCGGGGATGGCCTCGCTGGTGGCGGAGGTCGAACGGCGCACCGAGGCGACCGACTGGGAGCCGCTGGCCTCGGTGACCGCGGACGGGACGGGGTGGCTCGTGTACGAGGACCGCGCCGTCAGCCCCGGCACCCGCTACGGCTACCGGCTCGCCTACCGCCTCGGCGGGGACCTCCTTCACACCGATGAGGCATGGGTGGAGGTCCCGGCGCTCCAGTTCGCCCTCCGCGGCCTGACGCCGAACCCGTCGGCGGGGGACCCGGTGGTCGCGTTCTCGCTGGCGAGCGGCGGGCCCGCGACGCTCGAGCTCTACGACTTGCGCGGGCGCCTGGTGCAGTCGAGGGAGGTCGGAGCGCTCGGAGCGGGCTCGCACGAAGTCCGATTCAGCGAGCGCGGGCGGCTGCCGGCTGGCATATACGCCGTCCGCCTGCGTCAGGGCGAGCATGTCGCCGTGGCGCGCGCGGTCATCATGCGGTGAGTCTGAGCGGCCCCGCTCCCCACGCCCGCTGATCGCCCGCCACACCATCTGCCCAGGCTCGCAGAGCGTTGCCCTAGAAAGGGAGTCCCTTCGCCCGCCAGACGCCGCCCCACCTCGCCTCCCAACAAACGCGAACGGCTCACCCATCCTTGGGCGAGCCGTCGCTCTGCGACTGGAGGAAGACGGCCAGCCCTAGCGCTGAGCCTCCAGCCCAACGGCACTGGCGATGCCTGCCCTTTGAGACGCTGACATCGCGAGTGCCGCTCCGATGACTGCCGAGCGGCTGCTGCGCAGCGAGGGGCTGATTCCCTCCACATCACTGGACGTCCGCGGGATCACGAAGGTTGGAGTGCACGATGCTCAGCGATCCCAAACAGTCGGGGATTGGCCAACGATGAACGCCGACCAATCCCCCGAGGACGTGCCAGGTCAAGACAGCGTGGCTACTTCTTCTTCTTGGCAGCCTTCTTCTTCGCCATTCCGAATCACCTCCTCGTTTCAGGTTCGCTCGCCGCAAGCTTGTCGGCGGCCGCCGGCTTCGCGGCCCGGACGGCCTCTCTCGCGCATCGCCCGAGCGATGCACGCGGCCTCACAGCGGCATCAGCACCCGCCGTGCCATGAGGTCGCCTCCGACCTTTGCGGTCAGTGCAAGTGATTGTGGAAATGAGATGAAAATGTTTCCTGCGCGCTCGAAGGATCACGGGAGCGGCGTGGATGACGCTGGGGACAACCCGATCAAGCGTCAGCGGAATGGTGGGTTACACAGAAGGTGATCGCTAAGCGATTACCACGATGGAGCCTGGCGAGCGGTGCCAACTTCCTGGTGGGTGTCAAGAGACTTGACGACCGATCCCTTCTTCGACGCGCAGTCGGCGCAGCTTCTCGATCAAGCCCTGGCGCGAGATGCCGAGGATGCGCGCGGCGCGGCTCTTGTTGCCGGCGGTGAGCCGCAGCACCTCGCTGATGTGGTCGGCTTCCATCTGCGCCAGCGTCGGCAGCGGGATCGTCTCGTCGCCCGCCACGCGGCGTCCCGCGAGCTCGGCGGGCAGATGCTCGACCTCGAGCCGCTCACCATCCTCGAGCAGGACCACGCGCTCGATCAGGTTCTTGAGCTCGCGTACGTTGCCCGGCCAGCGGTAGCCGAGGAAGAGGCTCTGGGCGCCGGGCGAGAGGTCCTCGAAGCGCTTCTGGAACTTGCGCGAGAACTCGCGCACGAAGTGGCGCCCCAGCAGCAGGATGTCGTCCCCCCGGTCGCGCAGCGGCGGCAGGTGGATGCTCACCACCTTGAGGCGGAAGTAGAGGTCGCTGCGGAACCGGCCCGCGCGCACCTCGGCTTCCAGGTCCTTGTTGGTGGCGGTGACGATGCGGATCTCCACCGAGATGTCCTGGGCGCCGCCCACGCGCTTGAAGTTGCGGTGATCGATGAAGCGCAGCAGCCGCGCCTGGGTGGGCAGCACCATGTCGGCCACCTCGTCCAGGAACAGCGTGCCGCCGTCGCACAGCTCCACCAGCCCCTTCTTGGCCTCGGAGGCGTCGGTGAAGGCCCCCTTCTCGTGCCCGAACAGCTCGTTCTCGAGCAGGTTCTCGTGGAACGAGGAGCAGTTCACCTCCATGAGCGGCGCCTGGGCCCGGTCGCTGCGGTAGTGGATGGCGCGGGCCACCAGTTCCTTGCCGGTGCCGCTCTCGCCGGTGATGAGCACCGAGGTCGCCTGGCTCTTGACCACCTTCTCGATCAGCCCGCGCACCTCCTGGATCGGCCCCGAGCGGCCCAGGATCTCCTCGCCCGAGAAGCTCTTCCACGCCTTGCGCCGGTAGAGGTCCAGCTCGGTCGCCTGGCGGAACCCCTTCCCCGCCGACTCCACCGCCAGGACGATGTCCTCCATCTCGTAGGGCTTGCGCAGGAAGTCGCAGGCCCCGAGCTTCATCGCCTCGACCGCCGACTGCACGTCGCCGAAGGCGGTGATGACGATGACCTGCACCAGCGAGTCGAGCTGGCGGACGCGGCGCAGCACCGACAGGCCGTCGGTGTCCGGCAGCCGCATGTCGAGGATCATCACCTGGGGCCGCACCCCCGCCGCCTTCTCCAGCCCCTCGGCGCCGGTGCTCGCCACCTCCACCGCGTAGCCGCGGGCCTTGAGCACCTTGCCCAGCGACTTGCGGATCAGCAGCTCGTCGTCCACCACCAGCACGTTGATCTTCACCGCGGCCTCACTCCTCGGGCCGGCCCGGCGGCTCGGCCGGGATCGGGAACGAGACCCGGAAGGTGGCGCCACCGCCCGGGTTGTTCTTGGCGGTGATGACCCCGCCCACCTCGCGCATGATCTGCACCGAGATCGGCAGCCCCAGGCCGGTGCCGGTCGAGCGGGTGGTGAAGAACGGGTCGAAGATCTTCTCGATCAGGTCGCGCGGGATGCCGACCCCGGTGTCGCTGAACGAGATGTCCACCATCGAGCGCCGGGTGCGGTAGCGCCGCACGCCGGTCGCCGCCCGGAACTCGCCGCCCTCGGGCATCGCCTGGATGGCGTTGAGGCAGAGGTTGAGGAACACCTGCTGGGTGAGGTCGGCGTCGGCGTAGACCAGCGGCAGGTCCTCGGCCCAGTCGCGGTGCAGCACCACCTGCGCGTCGCCGAGCTGGAGCTCGATCATCGCCAGCGTCTTCTCGAGCACCTGGTGCAGGTCGCACGGCTGCGGGCGGGCGGCCGGCGGGCGGGCGAACATCAGCAGTCCGGTGATGATCTGCTCGATCCGGTCCAGCTCCTTGATGACGTCCTCCAGGTCGCCGCGCCGCGGGTCGCGCGCCTTGAACTTGGAGCCCACGAACTGGACGGTGGTGCGGATGCCGGTCAGGGGGTTGCGGATCTCGTGGGCGACGTACGCCGACAGCTCGCCCAGCGAGACCAGCCGGTCGATCTTCTTCTGGAACTCGCCGTCCTCGGTCTCCGAGATCGCCTCGGCGAGGATGACCGAGCCCATGACGTCGCCTTCCTCGTCGCGCAGCGGCATCGCCTCGGCCTTGAGGGTCATCTCGCGCCCCTCGGCCTCCAGCTTGAAGTCGCGCGGTTCGCGGGCGGCCCCCTTGAGCCAGCGGGCGTCGGCGCCGGGGAAGAGCCGGGCCCCGCCCATGCCCAGCAGCGCCTCG
>VBPB01000028.1 GCA_005893365.1 Candidatus Eiseniibacteriota bacterium | reverse complement strand
CGGTCGCCGTGACCGACACGCTGCCCTTGGGGCTCACGTTCGTGAGCGGCGCCGGCGCGGGCTGGAGCTTCGCCTTGAGCGGGGCCATCGTCACCGCCACCAGCAGTACCCCGATCGCGCCGGCCGACTCGAGCCTGCTCTCGATCGCGGTCGCCGTGGACGCGGCGGCCTATCCCTCGGTCGTCAACGCCGCCACCGTGTCGGGCGGCGGCGACTCGGCCCCGGCCAACGACCGCGACACGGACGCGGCCCCGGTCGGCGCGCCCGACCTCGCCGTGGACCTGCGCCACAGCGCGGCCTTCGCCGCCGGCCAGAACGGCGTCTACACCGTCGCGGTCCAGAACCTGGGGAGCGCCCCGACCGCGGCCGCGACCACGGTGGTCGACACCCTGCCGGCCGGCCTCACCTTCGCGTCCGGCGCCGGGGCGGGCTGGACCTTCGCCGCGAGCGGCCCGATCGTCACCGCCACCTTCGCCGGCACTATCGCCGCCGCGGACTCGGCGGTGTTCGCCCTGACCGTCGCCGTCGACGCGGCCGCCATCCCGTCGGTGACCAACCGGGTCCGGGTCTCGACCGCGAACGACCTCAACGCCGCCAACGACGCCGACGCCGATCCGGTCGCGGTGTCCGGGCTCGCGGCGATCACGATCGACAAGCGCCACCTCGCGGACTTCGCGGTCGGACAGGACGGCCAGTACCAGATCGTGGTCGCCAACGTCGGCCTCGGGGCCACGCCGGGGGCCACCACGGTCACCGACTCGCTGCCCGCCGGCCTCGGCTTCGTGGCGGGCAACGGCGTCAACTGGACCTTCTCGAGCGCCGGCTCGGCGGTCACCGCGGTGTTCCACGGCACGCTGGCCGCGGGCGACTCGGCGGCCTTCACGCTCACGGTCGGCGTCGGCCCGGCGGCGTTCCCGGGGGTGACCAACGTCGCCACCGTCTCGACCGCCGGCGTGCCCGACTTCGCGGGCAACCGCGACCTGGACCCGACGCGGGTGGCCGGGCAGGGCCTCCTGGCGCTCGAGAAGGCGGCCTCCACCGCCCAGGCCGAGATCGGCGACGCGGTGGACTACACCCTCACGGTGCACAACGTCGGCACCGGGACCGTCACCGGCCTCACCGTGGCCGACGTGCTGCCCAAGGGCCTGCGCTACCAGTCCGCGACCACGCGCGTGGACGGCGTGGCGGTCGCCGATCCGGCGGGCGCTCCCGGACCCACGCTGACCTTCGCGCTCGCCAACCTGGCGGCCGGGGCCTCGACCCAGGTGACCTACCGCGTCACCCTGGGCGCCGGCGCCGACCTCGGGACCGGCGTCAACCTCGCGAACGCCCGCGGCGACGGCGGCAGCGGCCCGCTGAGCGCCCAGTCCAACACCGCGGCGGCCCGGATCGAGATCCGCGGCGGGGTGTTCGGCGACGAGGGCATCCTGGTCGGCAAGGTCTACTCCGCCTGCGGCTGCGGCTCGGACCGCGTCCAGGGCCCCGAGGAGATCGGGGTGCCGGGCGTGCGGGTCTACCTCGAGGACGGCTCGTTCGCGATCACCGACGCCGAGGGCAAGTACCACTTCGCCAACGTCCGGCCGCGGCTGCACGTCGTGCGCGTGGACGCCGCCACCCTCCCCGCCGGGGCGCGCATGATGGCGATGCACCCGCGCCAGGCGCAGGACGGGCTCAGCATGTTCGTGGACCTCACCAAGGGTGAGCTGGCCCGCGCCGACTTCGTCGAGGGCTCGCGCGACCCGGCGGTGCGCGCCCAAGTGCGGGCGCGCCGCGAGCGCGGCGAGACCGTCGACCCGGCCGATCCCGGCACCGGCATGGGTGGGGCCGCCACCGCCACCGCCCAGGATCCGCGCCGGGCCGCCCATTCGCTGCTGGCCATGGGCCTGATCGAGGCGCGGCTCGCGCATCGCAGCCGCCCGAGCGGCACGCTCGACGGCCGGCGCGACCGATTCGGCGACGACCTCGCGGACCTGGCGTTCGAGACCGACCAGGGCCGCCTGCGGGGCGGGGGCCGCGGGGCGATCTTCCTCAAGGGGGCGCTGGCCGACAGCCTCTACCTGACGCTGCGCTACGACAGCGAGCGCGCTCCCGAGCGCCGGCTGTTCAGCGACCTGCGTCCGTTCGAAGGCTACGACGTGCTCGGCGACGCCTCGGTGCACGGCTGGGAGGCCCAGTCCGCCGGCCGCCTCTACCTGCGCGCCGACCGCGGCCGCTCCTACGCGCTGGCCGGCGACTTCACCACGCCCGCCGCCGCGGCCCGCACGCTGGGCGCCTTCACCCGCAGCCTGAACGGCGGGCTGGCCCAGATCGCCACGGGAGCGCTCGGGGTCAACGCCTGGGCGTCGCAGGGCCGCCAGCACCAGATCGTGGACGAGTTCCCGGCGCAGGGCATCTCGGGCCCCTACGCCCTCTCGCGCACCGACGGCACGCTCGGCAGCGAGACGGTCGAGATCCTGACCCGCGACCGCAACCAGCCGACGCGCGTGCTGCGCCGCGACGGCAAGATCCGCTTCGTCGACTACACGCTCGAGCCTTTCACCGGACGCCTGCTGTTCCGCCAGCCGGTCCCGAGCGTCGACGCCGATCTCAACCCGGTCTCCATCCGCGTCACCTACGAGGCCGAGTCGGGAGGCCCCGAGTTCTGGGTCTACGGCGGCGAGGCGCGGGTGTCGATCGACGACAAGGTGCGGCTCGGCCTGGCGGCCGCGCGCGACGAGGATCCGCTGACGCCGCGCAGCGTCGTCAGCGCCAACGGCACGGTCGTGCCGTTCCCCGGCATGACGCTGAGCGCGGAGCTCGCGCACAGCGACAGCGGCGGCACCCTCGGCTCCGGCGACCGCCAGGGGGAGGCCGCGCGCGTCGAGCTGGCCTTCAGCGGCTCGCGTCTGGTCGCGAACGTCCACGCGCTGCACGTCGGCAGCGGATTCGAGAATCCCTCGGCCGGGGTGATCCCGGGCCGCGAGGAGCTGGGTCTCACCGCGCACGCCCGACTGGGCGGCAGCGCCACGGTGTTCGTCGACGCCCTGCGGTCCAAGGCGCTGGCCTCGGGCGGCCACCGCGACGGCCTCGAGGCCGGCGTGAGCCGCACCCTGGCCGACCGCCTGACCGGCGAGATCGCCTACCGCTGGGCCCGCGAGGCCGGCGCGCCCGCCGCGCCGGTCACGGCGGCGGTCGTGCCGCTTGAGGACCAGAGCCTGCGCGGCAAGCTCACCGCCACGCTCATCCAGCGCTGGCAGACCACGGCGTTCGGCGAGCTGGAGCAGGACCTCTCGGTGCACGACCAGCGCCGGTTCGCCCTCGGCGGCGAGACCCGCCTCAACGACCGCACCCGGGCGTACCTGCGCCACGAGAACATCGCGTCGTTCGCCGGACCGTTCGCGCTCAACCGCCAGCAGCAGCAGGCGACCACCGTGTTCGGGCTGAGCAGCAGCGGCAAGGGCGACGCCCAGGTCTTCAGCGAGTACCGCGTGCGGGACGCGATCGCCGGCCGCGAGGCCCAGGCCGCGATCGGCCTGCGCGACCGCTGGACGGTCGGCGACGGCGTGCGGCTGGACGGCGCCTTCGAGCGCGTCACCGTGCTCAAGGGCGGTGGCGGCGCCTCGACCGCCTTGGCGGGCGGGCTCGAATACACCGGCGATCCGCTGTGGCGCGGCACCGCCCGCCTCGAGTTGCGCCGGGCGGCGTCGGTGAACCGCTGGCTCGGCAGCGCCGGACTCATGCGCAAGCTGAACCGCGACTGGGCGGCGCTCGGCCGCACCACCTGGCTCGCCGTGCCCGACGAGTCACGGGTGGACGAGCGCTCGCAGATCGGCGTGGCCTACCGGCAGACGGAGCGGAACACCTGGGACGCGCTCGCCCGCTGGGAGAACCGGCTCGAGCGCGCCGGCGGCGGCGACCGCCCCCGCCGGATGGCGAACATCGTCTCGGCGCACGGCAACGCGCAGCCCGGCGGGCCGCTCACGCTCTCGGCCCAGGTGGCCGCCAAGTGGGCGGACGACGAGCGGGCCGGGCTCAAGAGCCACACCAGCGGCCAGCTGGTCGGCGGGCGGGTGCTACTCGACGTGACGCGGCGGCTCGACCTGGGCGTGTCCGCGCGGGCGCTCAACGCCGGCTCGCGGACCTACGGGCTGGGCGCCGAGTGGGGCTGGCTCGCGGTCCGCAACCTGCGGCTCGCGGCGGGCTACAACGTGTTCGGCTTCCGCGACCCCGACCTGACCGGGAGCGAGCCGACCGACCACGGGCCCTACCTCAACCTGGGCTGGAAGTTCGGTGAGACGCTGTTCGCCCACGACGCGCCCGGAGCAGGCTCACGATGATCCGCCCGATCCATGGCGCCGCGCGTCCCCTGCTCGTCCTGGCCGTCGCCCTGGTCTGCGCCGCGCCGGCCGCGGCCGCCGCGGCGGGGCGGGCGCTCCATCCGCTCGCCGCGCGGACCACCGACCAGGCCATCGCCTCCGACCTGGCGCTCATGGAGGGGTGCCGGGCGCGGCTCGAGTCGCTGCCCGGGGCCGCCCACGACCCGTGGCGCCGGTACGCGGCCATCGCCTGGCTCGAAGCGGCGCGTGAGGAGTACCTGGACAACGACCGCACCGGCTTCCCGGAGGACGCCTTCGCCCGCGCGGCCAGGCTCGCCGACGCGATCGGCCGCGGCGATACCCCGCTCAGCTACGAGACCGTGCCGGCGGCACCGCCGCCGCCGGCGTCCCTGCCCGGAGCCGAGTCCCTCTACGTCGAGCTGGAGCGCATGAAACACGATCCCGGGTTCCTGTGCGCCGCCGAGGAGCTGGCGCGCCTCGAGACGCAGCTGGCGTGGGCGGCCAACCAACGGCTCGATCTCGGCGACTGTCAGAGCTCGCCCCATCTGCGGGCGGCGCGGGAGCTGGCGCGCGTCGCCGCGCGCAAGGTCGAGCTCTGCGAGCCGCCGCTGCTCGCGGTCCGCCGGGCCCCGCTCGCGAGGCCCACGGTGGCGGTCGCCGATACCGTGCCGGTGCCGGTGGTGACGCTGCCGACGGTCGAGGAGCTCCGCATCCCGATGAACGTCCACTTCGCGCTCGACCAATCCGACATCACGCCGGCCTCGCACGGCATCATCGAACACATCGCGGCCCTGCTGCGCCGGTATCCGTCGATCACCGTCCAGTTGGTGGGGCACACCGACTCGCGCGGCGACTCGTCCTACAATCTGCACCTCTCGGAGCGGCGCGTCCTGGCGGTCCGGACGGTGTTCCTCGAGCTCGGCATCGACCCGATGCGGCTCATCGTCTCCTACCGGGGCAAGGCGGACCTCACGTCGGCCGAGGATTCGCGCCGTGGTCTCGCGCTCAATCGCCGGGTCGAGATGACGTTCGTGGACTCCGAGGGCCGCGACGTCCGCGGCGTGGTCCAGGAGGGGGACCTCCAGGTGGAGACCGGGGCGGCGCCGCTGGCCCATCCCAAGCGGCTGGCACCCCGCCGGCGCGTCATCAAGGCATCGGCGCCCGCGGACCGCGGGGGGCACGCCCGCCCGCGGCCGTGAGCCTCGCCGCCGCGCTCATGCGTCGCTTCGCGCGACGGCCGGACCCCGCGGGACCGACGGCTCGACGCGCGTGAGACGCCCGCGATGTGACGCAGCGCGGATGGGCGAGTTCAGCGGGTTCACAAGCATTTGGCGTCAACCCCTGGAAACCGTGCAACCTCGCCATCGCTTCGCCTCATCGCGCCGAACTCCGTGTCGCATCAAGGAATACGAATCGGTCAAGGGCATTTGACAGGTTCCTCGAACGCATCCGTTGACCCACGTTGACGGCGGGCGCTACAAGGCAATTACCCGACGGGGATTCACCTGATGGGAATTCACCCGATGGGGATCCACCCGATGAACGGCCGTGCACTTCAAGCCAGTCCCACGCGGTGACGCGATGGCTCCCCTGAAGGCCAGGCCCCATGAGATCCACCCACCGGACCCTGCTGGTGGCCGCGACGCTCTTGATGCTCCACACCGATGTCCACGCCGCCGACGAGATCCACTGGACGCTGACCAGTCCCACCGCGGTGACCGTGGACTGGCGCGGCACGACCGGCACCCTGCGCTACGGGCTGACCAGCTCGTACGGGATCACGGTCACCGCGGTCACGCCCGCGCCGCTCCCCTATTCGTCGTCGGGACCGTTCTGGGAGGCCCGGCTGAGCGGCCTTAAGCCCGACACCCCCTACCACTACTCGGTCGCCGGCGGCCCCGACCGCACCTTGCGCACCATGCCGGCGGCGGGCACCAGCTACGACGTGTACGTCGAGGGCGACATCGGGGATAGCGGCACCTACCCGCGCGTCGCCGCGGTGCAGTCCCTGATCGCCCAGGGGTCGCCACGCTTCGTCCTGGTGGTGGGCGACCTGACCTACGGGAACGACGACGGCCAGGCGGTGGTGGACCAGCACTTCAACGACGTCATGGTGTGGTCGGAGAAGGCGGCCTACCTGCCGGCGTGGGGCAACCACGAGTGGTCCAAGACCACCGACGACTTCCGGAACTACAAAGGTCGATTCGACTTTCCGAATCCGCAGACCTCCCCCGGCGCCCCGAGCGCCGGCTGCTGCGGCGAGGACTGGTACTGGTTCGATTGCGGCAAGGTGCGCTTCATCGCCTACCCCGAGCCCTACTCGGGCGCCTGGTCGGACTGGAACACGCGCGCCAAGGCGCTCATGGACGCGGCCCAGGCCAGCTCGGCCATCCGCTTCATCGTCACCTTCGGGCATCGCCCCGCCTATTCCTCGGGCTATCACGCCGGCGACGCCACGCTCAAGGGCTACCTCGACGCGCTCGGGGCCTCGCACAGCAAGTACCTGCTCAACCTGAACGGCCACAGCCACAACTACGAGCGCAGCACCCCCCAGAGCGGCGTCACCCACGTCACGGTCGGCACCGGCGGCTCGACGCTCGAGGAGGCCAGCGGGAGCTGCCTCTACACCGGCGGCTGTCCGCCCCCGTCGTGGTCGGCCTTCCGCGCCTTCCACCACGGCACGCTGCGACTGCACATCACCGACACCGCGATTCGCGGCGACATGCTGTGCGGGCCGGCGGGCGACTCGGGGAGCAACCGCAACGACATCACCTGTGCCGTGGGCGACATCTTCGACTCGTTCACGATCGGCGGCGGCGACCAGCCGCCGGTGGTGGTGGCGCCCGCCCTCAAGACCGGGGCCCCGGGGACGGCGCTGTCGGAGGCGGTCACCGCCTCGGACCCGGATGGCAACGCGATCAGCTCGCTGACGGCGGACCTGTCGAAGCTGCCGGCCGGCAACACCGCGACCTTCACCACGGGGTCGGGGAACTTGAGCGGCACGCTCAAGTGGACGCCGGCGGCGAAGGACACCGGCACGTTCATGGTCACGTTCCGCGCCGCCAACGCGATGACCGGCTCGGCCACGACCCAGCTCGGCATCCATGCCGGCCCCGTCGACGTGCCGCCGGGCCTGGGCGCCCTGGGCCTCGCGATCGAGCGCGTCACGCCGAACCCGGCGGTCTCAGAGCTTCGCGTCGCCTACGCCCTCGCCAGCGCCGACGGCGCCCGGATCGAGCTCGTCGACGGTGCGGGCCGGATCGTGCGCCAGCAGGACCTGGGTCAGCCCGGCCCCGGACATCACGAGGTGCGGCTCAAAGGCGGTGCGGAGCTCCGCTCCGGGATCTACTGGCTGCGCCTGACCCAGGGCGGGCGGTTTTCGTCGACGCCCGTCGTCTTCGTTCACTGAGGACCTCGATGCTCCTTGCCTCGACGTAGTTCGGGCCGCGGTCAGGGGTAACTGACCGCGACCCTGGTAGGCCCGGCCGACGCGGCTCACCGCGAGTCGCGTCGTCTCAAGCGATGCGCGAGTCGGTCCGCCCCCCCAGCCTGCTCTCGTCTCTCTCACTCAAGCACACGGAAAGGAAAGTCCGACCGCACCATGGCCCAATCCATGCCATTCGCCCGACCGGGCCGCGCCACCCTGCTGTTGACCGTCCTGATCTCGCTGGTCTCGTCAGCTTCGCTCGCCCACGCCCAGGACCGGGCCGCGCTCCCGTCGCCCCTCCTCCCGGGGCGCCTCGCCGCACCCGCGATGCTCACCGATCCGCTGACCATCTACACCGTCCCGCTGGTGGCGAAGCCGTCGTACATGAGCCCGATGGTGGATCCGACCTTCGGCTCGCAGGTGATGCGGATCGGCAACGATCCCGGCCTGTCCACCGCCCCGGTCACCGGCACCTGGGGCACCGACACCCGCCACGTCTACTCCAAGCAACAGCCCTGGAGCGCCGACGGCGCGCTGCTGGTGATCGAGAACCGCGGCGGCGGGTCCCCCTCGCCCCTGTTCCTCGACGGCACCAGCTATCAGCCCAAGCTCGCCCCCTGCTCCGGCGCCAACCTCTACGACTACCGCTGGCATCCCACCCGGGCTCATCCCCACGAGCTCATCAACGTCAACGCGGCCGGCACCCAGCTCGCCTGGTACGACGTCACCACCTGCACCCAGACCCGCGCCTGGACCCTTCCCATCACCGTCGACTACGGCATCGGCTCCGGCGAGGGCAACCCCTCCGCCGACGGCCGCTTCGTCGCCCTCGGCACCACCACCGACCTGTTCGTCGTCGACATGG
>VBPB01000382.1 GCA_005893365.1 Candidatus Eiseniibacteriota bacterium | reverse complement strand
CCTCGACGTCGTCCTCGGGGGAGACCGTGATCTCGAGGCGGGTCTCGATGCCGTCGTCGGTGCGCGCGAATACGGCGTCGTCGGCGCGGAAGGTCACCCGGTACCGCTCGGGCTCGCGGCACACCGGCTGGTGGGCGGCCGACCAGAGCAGGCCGCTGCGCACGTCGCGAAGGTAGATGAACTGACTCCCCGGGTCGCAGGTGGGGTCGTCCCGGTGCCGGGTGACCGCGCGCCCGCGCCAGCTGCTGGTCCCGCCTCCGGCGTTGGTGACCACCGTGGTGTACTGGCCGTTCGACAGGAAGTGGGCGCTCGGGTAGAGCGTGTGCGGCGAGCGGAAGCGCCGCGGCGAGACCGTGGGGACGAGCGGTTCGGCCCGGGTCGTCTCCGCGGGGCGCGGCCGGATCACCGGCACGAAGCGCGGCACGCGCTCCTGCAGCAGCGGCTCGGTGGCCTGCACGCGGGGATCCGAATGGAAGCGGCGCACCATCGGGGCGCCGAGCACGGCGTTGGCCAGCGCGACCAGGCTCATGCCCTGGTGATGGGCGAAGAAGGCGCGCACGCCATGCCGCCGGGCCGGATCGGGCACGGCCTCGCCGTCGGGCGCTTCGGTCCGGCGCGGCGTGTAGTCGCAGGCCTCGCAGAACCCGAAGCGGCCCTCGGCGCCCTCGCGGGCGAGCCGGCGGAAGTTGGCCGCGGCGGCGGTGGGGTCGACTAGCGCGGCCAGCGCGGTGGCATAGGGCGCGATCACCAGGTCCTCGGCCAGCCCGCGCTTGAGCCCCAGGCCCGGGACGCCGAAGGCCTTGTACTGGTAGTTGCCGTGGGTGTCCACCACGGCGTACGCGGATTCCGAGATGCCCCAGGGGACCCGCTGGCGCCGCCCGTAGAGGATCTGCGCGCGCACCGCCCCGCGGCAGGTGTGCTCGAGCAGGGTCTCGGGGTGGCTCCGCAGCATCAGCAGCGGCATCAGGTACTCGAACATCGAGCCGCTCCACGACACCAGCGTCGTGCAGCCCTCGACGCTCACCAGGGCGCGCGAGAGCCGGAACCAATGCTCCTGCGGCACCTCGCCCCGGGCGATGGCGATGAAGCTCGCGAGCCGGGCCTCCGAGGCCAGCAGGTCGTAGTACGAGGGGTCGAGGCGCCCCGGCCCTTCCGCGTCGGCGAGGCGGAAGCCGATCGAGAAGACGCCGCGCGCCCGATCGTAGAGGAAGGTCCATTCCATGGCGTCGGCGACGGCGTCGCAACGGCGGGCCAGGTCCTGCAGCCGCTCCGCCAGAGCATCGGGTCCGGAAGCGGCTCCGGGCGGCCGGTCGAGCGCCCGGTCGAGCGCCCGGCCCCACTCGGCGACATCCTCGGCTTCCGGGCTCGGGGGTGCCGACGCGGTCACGTGCGCGAGGGCCGCGCGCAGGTCGCCGGCCTTCCGCGCGGCGGCCTCGAGCCCGTCGCCGGCGAGGGCTTCGCGCACGTCATCCAGTCGGCGCTCCGCGAGGGCGCACGCCGCCCGCAGCGGCGTCGCCGCGTGCGTCCGGCGGGTCAGCACGTGCAGCAGCTCGGCCAGCACGCCCGCGGTGTCGCCGGCGCCGGCGCACCCGCGCGCGTCGTCCTCCGGGCTCCCGGCCACCTCGCGCAGGCCCGCGGACAACGTCATCAGCGCGCCCGCCAGATTGCCGCTGTCCACGGTCGAGACGTACCGCGGGGTCAGGGGGGCGAGGCTTTCCGTGTCGTACCAGTTGAACAGGTGGCCTTCGTGGCGCTCCAGCGCTTCGACGGTCGTGAGTGCCTCGTCGATCCGGTCCGCCAGCGCGCCGCCGTCCAGGTAGCCGAGGTCGTGCGCGGCCAGCGTCGAGAGCAGCCCCATGCCGATGTTGGTCGGCGAGGTCCGGCGCGCGATGCGCAGCTCCGGGCTCGCCTGCACGTTGTCCGGCGGCAACCCGTGATCCTCCGCGGTGACGAATCGGTCGAAGTAGTGCCAGGTGCGACGCGCGATGCGCCGCAGCTGCGCCGCGTCCTCGACACTCAGGGCCAGCCGTCTCGGCACCACCGGCCGGCTCAGCCACCACGCGATCACCGGGGAGGCCGACCAGGCCGCGAGGAACGGCAGGGCCAGCGGCAGCGCGCTGGCCCGCAGCGGCAGCAGGCCCATCAGCACGGCCAGGGCGGCGGCGGGGCCCGCCCACATGCGCCGCCGTGGCCGCGGCGGTCTCCCACTCGAGCAAGCGCCGCCGGGTGATCACCATCCGCACCAGCGTCAGGGCGATGGCGTGCACCATCTCGTAGGCGTGGTAGGGGAGCAGCATGATCTCCAGCAGCACCTGGGCGCCCGCGGTCTCCAGCTCCGCCCACACGTCGTTCAGGAACACCCCGAACGGCTGCTGAGGGCTCGGACCGAAGGCCACGTGCACCAGCGGCGGGAGCAAGGGGAAGCCGAGCACCGCGAGCGCCGCCAGGGTCCAGGCGAGCGGCGGGCCCGGCAGCCAGGTCCACGCCGAGGCCAGGAGCGCCAGCAGCGCCGGCGCCACCAGACTGCGGCGCAGGTTGTCGAAGACCTTCCAGCGGCTGATCAGCGGCAGACGGTTGCGCTCCAGACCGCGCTGCGTCAGCACGAACGGCAGGAGGCAGGTCAGGATCTGCCAGTCGCCGCGCACCCAGCGGTGCTGGCGCCGCGCGTGGGCGAGCACGCTCGACGGGAAGTCGTCCACCACCTCGACGTTCGAGACCAGCGCGCAGCGCGCGAATAGGCCGGCGAAGGCATCGACGTGGTAGAGCCCCTTGCCGGTGAAGCTGCCTTCGCCGAACAGGTCCTGATAGGTGTCGGAGACCGCGGTCGTGTAGGGATCGACCCCGGTGTGCCCGGCATAGACGCGCGCGAACAGCGAGCCGGCCGCACTCGCCATCGTGACGCTCACCCGGGGCTGGAGGATCGCATAGCCCTCGACGACCCGCCCGAGCGTGGCGTCGAAGCGCGGGCGATTGAGCGGGTGCTCGATCACGCCGATCAGCTGACGCGCCGCATCGCGCGGCAGGCGGGTATCGCTGTCGAGCGTGAGGCAGTAGCGGATGCTCGGCAGGATGGCCGGATCGCCCCGCCTTACGGTGAAGCTCGTGTCGGTGGCGCCCCGCAGCAGCCGGTTGAACTCCTCGATCTTGCCGCGTTTGCGCTCCCAACCCATCCACACCCCCTCGCCGCCATTCCAACGGCGGGCGCGGTGGAACAGGTAGAAGCGGTCCGCGGTCCCGGGCGCGTAACGCGCGTTGAGCGCATCGATCGCCG
>VBPB01000379.1 GCA_005893365.1 Candidatus Eiseniibacteriota bacterium | reverse complement strand
CGAGGCCGCGTCGAGCGCGATCGGGAAGCCGAGCCCGAGCCGGCGCGCCAGCCGCGCCGGCACCGTCGAGTCGGCCGCGAAGGCGAAGTCCGGCTCGTGCACACCGATCACGCGCACGCCGTAGCCCGCGTAAGCCTGATGCCACGATTCGAGCAACGGCAGGGAGCGCAGGCACTCGGGATCGGTGTCGGACCAGAGGGCGACGATCACCGGATGGCCGCGCAGCGAGTCGGGCGTGAGCGGCTCGCTGTTGAGCCACTCCGTGGCGGCGGCGAGGGACGCCAGCCGCCGGCCGACCAGCTCGCCGCCCGGCATGGCCGCGTCGTCACGGGGCGGGAAGAAACGCGGCAGGACGACCCGCGTCACCGCCAACGTGCCCGCCGCCACGAGCACCATCACGACGAGTCCGCGGGCGAGGACCTTCACGGGCGGGCAGTATAGCGCAGGGGGGTGGCGGGCCGGGCGGTTCCCTCCGCCCGCGCGCGGCCGGTCGCCTCTCCGTCCTGTGCTAGACTGCCGCGCGCCCGAATGGTAGCCGCGCGCGCGGCCCCTTCCCGCCGGGGCTTGGGCTGCACTTCGCCGTCGCCGCCCGCGCGGTGCGGGCCGAGGAGAGCCCCATCCGCCCACGCTCATGTCTCGCGCTGGTCGCCGCGGCGCTGCTCGCGACCGGCGGTTGTGCACGCCCGCCGCGCTCGAACACCCCGCCCGCCCCCGCGCCCGAGCCGCCGCCGTTCAAGATCGGCGTCATGACCGGCACCGCGGCGCAGGGCGCCGAGGAGTTCCACGCCGGCGCCGAGATCGAGCGGCGCTATCCCAAGCGCGTCATGCACGTCACCTTCCCCGACCGGTTCCCCGCGGAGTCGGTGACTGTGGTCGCTCAGCTCACCGGGCTCGCCTCCGATCCGCGCGTCCGCGTCATCCTGGTCGGGCAGGCGGTGCCGGGCTCGGTCGCCGCGGCGCGCGCCATCCGGGCCAGCCGGTCGGACGTCCTGGTCGGGCTCGTGAGCCCGCACGAGGACCCGGACTCGGTCACCCGGGCCTGCGATCTCGCGATCGAGACCGACGTGGTCGCGCGCGCCGCCGACATCGTCGCGGCCGCGCGCCGGATGGGGGCGCGGACGCTGGTCCACTACTCGTTCGCGCGCCACATGGCGCAACGGCCGCTGGCGCGCCAGCGCGATGCCATGCGGAGCGCGTGCGGCAAGCGCGACCTGCGCTTCGTCGCGCTCGCGGCACCGGACCCGACCGAGTCCGGCGGCCCGGCCGCGGCGCGGGGGTTCATCCTCGCGGATGTGCCGAGGCAACTCGACACGCTGGGGGCCACGACCGCGTTCTACGCCACCGACGACGCCATGCAGGAGCCGCTCATCCAGGCGATCCTCGCGGCCGGGCAGGGCTATCTGATCGAGCAGGCCCGCCCCTCGCCCACGTCGGGTTATCCCGAAGCGTTGGGCCTGCGCATCCCCGACGAGAAGGCGGAGTCCCAAAGGGCATGCGCGGGCACTTCGGCACCTGGGCCGCCTCGGCCGACGCGGTGGCGCTGCGCGCGATGGCCAACCTGCTCGTGGATGCGACCGACGGCAAGGCGGCGGTGGGCGATTCCGCCACGGTGCTGCGGTACCTGGAGGCCGAGGCCCACGGGCGCGTGACCATCCGCCGCGACGACCGGACGGGCAGCCACTGGTTCGTGACGCTCGAACGCGTCACCTACTAGGGAACGGCGCGCGTCGAACGCGGTTGATTGGCGAGCCGCGACTCCGTAGGCTCCCGCGGTCCGTTCCCGCATCATCGACCCGATGGAGGTGCCCGTGACGGCCACCGCAACCGCTTCCACCCCGCAGACCGGCACGATCCTCGGACACCCGAAGGGGCTCTTCGTCCTCTTCTTCACCGAGATGTGGGAGCGCTTCTCGTATTACGGCATGCGCTCGCTGCTCGTGCTCTACATGGTGAACTACCTGTTCGTCCATCCCGACGTCGGCCAGCGCGTGCTCGGCTTCACGGCGGTCAAGGCCTTCATCGAGAACCTGCCCTGGGTGAAGTCGCTGGGGCCGCTCGCGGCGCAGCCGCTGTCGTCGCAGATCTACGGGCTCTACACCGGGTTCGTCTACTTCACCCCGTTCCTGGGCGGAATGCTGGCCGACCGCGTGCTCGGCCAGCGCAAGACCGTCATCCTCGGCGCCATCCTGATGGCGATCGGCCACTTCCTGATGGCGAGCGAGCACCTGTTCTTCCTGGCGCTCATGTTCCTGATCGCCGGCAACGGCGCGTTCAAGCCCAACATCTCGACCCAGGTCGGTCTGCTCTACCCGCCGGGCGACCCGCGGCGCGACGGGGCGTTCACCATCTTCTACATGGGCATCAACCTGGGCGCGTTCTTCTCGCCGCTGGTGTGCGGCACGCTCGGGCAGAAAGTCGGCTGGCACTACGGCTTCGCCGCCGCCGGCGTGGGCATGGTGATCGGGCTCTGCCTCTCCCTGTGGGGCAACAAGCACCTCGCCCCCGACGTGCTCTCGCAGCGCAAGGCGGCGCAGAAGACCGCGGTCAAGGAGAAGATGACCGCCAACGAGTGGCAGCGCGTGCTGGTGCTGATCCTCGTGTGCACGCTCAACATCGTGTTCTGGGGCGTCTACGAGCAGCAGGGCAACGTCATGCAGCTCTGGGCCGACAAGAACACCAACTGGCACTTCTTCGGCTGGGAGATGCCGTCGACCTGGTACCAGGCGTTCAACCCGCTGATGATTTTCGCCTTCGCGCCCCTGCTCAGCATGGTCTGGGTGAAGCAGGCCAAGGGCGGCAAGGAGCCGTCGAGCGTCACCAAGATGGGGTTCGGCTGCCTGCTGCTCGGCATCTCGTACATCGTCATGATCGTCGCCTCGCGCGGCATGGCGCCCGAAGTGCGGCGCAGCGTGCTGTGGCTGGTGGGCACGACCGTGATCATCACGCTGGGCGAGCTCTACCTCTCACCGGTCGGCCTCTCGTTCGTGACCAAGATCGCCCCCGCGCGCATGGTGTCGATGCTGATGGGCGTGTGGTTCCTGGCCAACTTCTTCGGCAACTACTTGACCGGCTACCTCGGGACCTTCTGGGAGAAGATCCCGCACGAGCAGTTCTTCTACCTGATGACCGCCTTGGGCCTGGGCGCCGGGATCGCGATGCTCATCCTGAGCCGGCCCGCGAACGGCGTGATCGGGGCGCACGATCGCGGGGAGGGCGGGGCGTAGGGGACTCTCGCGCGGTCATCACGACCGTCAACGCTTGCTGGGCCGGATGGCGGGCTCACTCCCCCATTCGGCAGTAGCAATACACGAACTCCTGCTCCGCCCCGCCGGGCGTCTGGTGGACTTCCGTGAAGCTCGAGAGCTTCCGGAACGCGCCCCCGAACTGGCCGTGGATCTCGTCGGCGCTGTAGCGCATCACGTCGAGGCCGCTGCAGCGTTCCGGCCCCTCGGGACCGAAGGTCGCGACCACGATGTGCCCACCGGCCTTGAGGGCTTGGCGCACGGCCGTCACGTAGCGCGCGCGCGCCGGTTGCTCGCGCAGGAAGTGGAAGACGGCGCGGTCGTGCCAGAAGTCGAACCCATGCGCGGGCAGCTCGAGACCCGTAACGTCGCCGACCAGCCACGTCACCGCCTCGGCGCGCGCCCCGAGCCGCTCCCGGGCCCGCGCGATCGCCTTCGCCGAGATGTCGAGGACGGTGAGGCGCGAGTAGCTGCGATCGAGCAGGTCGTCGACGAGCGTCGAGGCGCCGCCTCCCACGTCGATGATGGCCGCATCCGTCGGAAGCCGTGCCTGGTCGATGAGCTCGAGCGAGCGCTCGAGATGCGGCCGGTACCAGCTCACCTGATCCGGCCCGCGCCGCTCGTAGAGCTGATCCCAGTGCTCCCGCTCGGTCATCGCGTCTTCCTCCGCGCATCCAGGGACGTCGGATGATCCCGGCGGCAGTCCCGACCGTGTCATCTTC
>VBPB01000027.1 GCA_005893365.1 Candidatus Eiseniibacteriota bacterium | reverse complement strand
GCAGCCGCCCCTCCGCCACGGCAGGGAAGATGGCGGGGAACCGCCGCGCCGCGCGGGCCGCATGGATGCGCTTGCGGGCGG
This sequence comes from Candidatus Eiseniibacteriota bacterium, assembly GCA_005893365.1. Taxonomy (GTDB): domain Bacteria; phylum Eisenbacteria; class RBG-16-71-46; order RBG-16-71-46; family RBG-16-71-46; genus WS-11. The sequence goes on along the minus strand of VBPB01000027.1, from coordinate 18,709 downwards.
CCTGCTCGGAGAGCCGCAGCGCCCCGACGCAGTACGCGAACATCGAATCGTACCCCGCCGGGACGTACGCCTTGCGCGCGTCGACCTCGGCGAGGTAGGCGAGTGCCTGGGCCGTAACGCCCCGCTCACGGGCATGGACGGTCTCGCAATCGCGCAACAGGGCCGGCTCGGATACCTGGGGGAACGAGTAGGTCTTCACGGACAACTCCTCGACGGGGGCGGGCGGTCGGGAGCTACCCCTCCGGTACAAGGGCGATTGTCGCACGCGCGTTTTCGGCGCACGCAGGGCCCGCAGGAGCGCGTGAATCAGCGCGCCATGAATCCCGGGCAGGTCGGGAGGAAGAACAGGCTGCCGCGGTCATCCTACGCACGCTGGTGCGCGAACGCCGCAAGGAGAGGCGCGGCCGGGATGAGTCTTCGCGAAAACCTGTCAACAGAATTCTTTGGTCCAGACCGAATCGCCCGGTCATCGTCGGCGTCTAGAGGACGCCGCGCGAGGCCCATGGGATTCGCGACCGCGGTTTCCCGGCGCGACGTGAAGGCCCACGATGCTCTGGACCAGCACCGACAGGGCGTCCGAGTCGCCCCGCGCGACCCCTCGCCCCGCCTCGCTCAGTACCCGAGCCCCGCCTTCGCCATCCGCGTTCCCGCCTCGCGCAGGCGCTCTTCGCTGTCGCAGAGCGCGACCCGCACGTAGCCCTCGCCGGCGTCGCCGAAGCCCGAGCCGGGCGCGACCACGATACCCGCCCTGTCGAGCAGCTCGCGTGTGAACTCCATCGAGTTGGCGAAGCGCTTCGGGATCGGCAGCCACACGTAGATGGTGGCGCGCGGCGGCGCCACCGGGAATCCCAGCGGGCGGATGGCCTCGAGGAAGGCGTCGCGCCGCGCCCGGTACGTCGCCGAGACCTCCCGGCAGTAGTCCTGCCCGCCGTTCAGCACCGCGATCGCCGCGCGCTGGATGGCCATGAACACGCCGTAGTCGGTGTTCGACTTGATCTGGTGCATGCGGGCGAGTGCCTGGGCGTGGCCGGCGGCGAAGGCGACGCGCCAGCCCTGCATCGAGTACGACTTGGAGAACGAATGGAACTCGATGGTGCGCTCCTTGTCGCGGTCGAATTCTAGAAATGAGCGGGCGCGGTAGGAGGGATCGAGCGACAGGTCGCAGTAGGCGATGTCGGAGATCACGAACAGGTCGTACTCGCGCGCGAACCGCAGCACGTCGCGGTAGAAGTCGGCGGTCTCGGTCGCGGCGGTGGGGTTGTTCGGGAAGTTGATGGCGATGGCCTTGGCGCGCCGCGCGTCGTCGACGGCGATGGCGCCGAGGTCGGGCAGGAACTGGTTCTTCGCCAGCAGCGGCACCTCGACCTTGCGGGCCTGGGCGATCGCGGCCTGGCCGAGGTAGGCGGGATAGCAGGGCGTGCACAGCAGCAGCGTGTCGCCGGGATCGAAGTGGGACAGAAAGAATTTGAAGATGCCTTCCTTGGAGCCGACCAGCGCGAGCGCCTCCTGGGCGGGATCCAGCGTCACGCCGAAGCGCCCCTGATACCACTGGGTGATGGCGGCGCGGAACTCGGGCAGGCCGTTGAAGGAGGGATAGCGGTGGTTCTGGACCTTGGGGTCGTCCAAGGCGGCCTGGAGCGTCTCGATCGCCACGCGCGGCGGCCGCATGTCCGGGTTGCCGACGCCCAGGTCGATGACGTCGACGCCCTGGCGCAGCTTCTCGTCGCGCGCCTGCAGCACCGTGGCCAGCGTGTAGGGGGGCAGGTTCAGCAATCGTTCAGAGGGTCCAAGACGAGGTTTGACAGGTGATTGGCTGGTGGACATATTCCCTCCATGCCGGTGGAGACAAGGCGGCATCTCACTTGCGTCATCGCGAGGGTATGACGATCGCTCGAGATTGTAGTGTCCCCGCCCCGGTTGGGCCAGACGCCCGCCCCGCGCGCGCGCTGGTCGCGCTGATCCTCGCCGTCGGTCTCCTCTACGCCCCCATGGCCCCGGGGGCGCCGGGGGCGCCCGCGGGCCTCCCGCCCGGCGCCGGCGCCGAGCCGGACAGCGACATCGCCGGGTCGGTCACGCTGCCGAGCAGCACCGGCGAGGTGATCCCGGCCTCCCCGACCGCCATCCGCGTCGGCGAGTCGCTCAAGTTCTCGGTGCGCTACGGCTTCATCAGCGCGGGCGACGCCTGGCTCGAGATCCCCGAGGTGCGCACTTGGCACGGCAAGCCGGTTTACAACCTGGTGGCGCGCGCCGAGTCAAACAAGTTCTTCAGCGCGTTCTACCGGGTCGACAACCGGATCGAGTCCTACTGGGACACGACCGGGTTCTTCAGCCGGCGCTACTCCGAGAACCGCCACGAGGGAGGCTACCGGGAGCTGAGCGAGATCACCTTCGACTACGACCGCGGCGAGGCCATCTTCAAAGCGGACGGGCAGGCGATCGCCATCCCGCCGCAGTGCCAGGACGCGCTCTCCTCCTTCTACTACTCGCGCACGCAGCCGCTGCCGATCGGCGGCAGCGTCATCTTCGACTACCACGCCAGCCACAAGAGCCAGCCGATCGAGGTGCGCGTGCTCGGACGCCAGCGCATCGAGACCCCGGCCGGCACCTTCAATTGCATCGCCATCGAGCCGATCCTGAGAGCCGCCGGCATCTTCAAGAACCAGGGCCGGCTGGTCATCTGGATCACCGACGACGACCGGCGCATGCCGGTGCTGATGAAGAGCAAGGTCACGATCGGCTCGATCAGCGTGGTCCTGACCGAGGTGAAGCGGAGCTGACCCTAAGGGCCCGCCGATCGGCTCCGGAACAGGTATCCTCATCCCGGACCGACCCCGGCGGGCCGCGCCCGCGCTCTGCGACGCGCCGCTCGAGGCCCGGCCGGCCCGTGCCGTTCCGCCGCGGAGAATTGTAATGGGCGCTCCCCGAGTGCTGGTGATCGTTCCCGCCCACGACGAGGCGGAGAGCCTGCCCGCCACGCTCGACGAGCTGCGGCGCAAGGCCCCCGGCTTCGACGTGCTGGTGGTGGACGACGGCTCGCGCGACGGGACCGCGGCGATCGCCCGCGCGCACCACGTGCCGGTGGTGAGCCACGCCGTCAACCTGGGCGTGGGCGGGGCGCTCCAGACCGGGTTCCGGTGGGCCATGGCCCGCGGCTACGACGTCGCGGTCCAGCTCGACGCCGACGGCCAGCACGACCCCGCCCACTTGGACGCCCTGCTGGCGCCGGTCCTGCGCGGCGAGTGCGACGTGGCCATCGGCTCGCGCTACGCCGCCCACACCGGCTACCGTGCCCCGCTGGCGCGCCGCATCGGCATCGCGCTGTTCGCGGCGGTGGTCCGGCTGGCGGTGGGCCAGCGCATCACCGACACCACCTCGGGGTATCGCGCCTACGACCGTAAGGTCATGGCGATCTGCCAGTACGACTTCCCCAAGGACTTCCCGGACTCGCCGCTCTTGATCGACCTGGCGCGGCGCGGGTTCCGGCTCGCCGAGGTCCCGGTGGAGATGCGACGCCGCGAGGCGGGGCGCTCCTTCTACACGCTGGGGCGCTCGCTCTACTACCCGTACAAGAACCTATTGGCGTCCCTGATGGTGCTGCTCAAGCGGCCGGGCTGAACCCCAAGGAGGCGATCATGGAGTTCCTCTCTCGCACGCAGGTCATCGCCGCGCTGGCGGCGGTGGGCCTGGCGCTCTACGTCCTCGAGCTGGTGCGCCGGCGCCGGCTGTCCGAGGAGTACTCGCTCCTCTGGGTGGTGTCGAGCGTGGCCGCGGCCGTGCTCGGCTTCTCGACGCCGCTGCTCAGGGCCATCACCCGCGCCCTCGGCATCCTGTACGAGGGCTCGACGGTGTTCTTCTTCGGCCTCGCCTTCGCCACCGCCATGCTGCTCTACCTCTCGGTCAAGTTGTCGCGCCTGGGCCAGGAGAACCACACGCTGACGCGCGAGCTGGCGCTGGTGCGCTTCGAGCTCGAGGAGCTGCGCGGCGACCGGCCCGCCATGGCCCTTCCCGCCGCCCCGGGCGAGCCCGCGTGAGCCGCGCGCTGCAGCTGACCGCCGGCATCGTCGTCTCGGCGGTCTGTCTCTGGCTGTCGATGCGGGACGTGGACCCGTTCGCGGTGTGGCGGGTGCTGCGCCACGCCAACTACCTCGGCTTCATCGGCGCCGTCGCCACCACGCTGTTCGCCTTCTGGGTGCGCGCGCTGCGCTGGCGGTCGCTGATCGCGAGTCCCCGGCGCCTCGGGCTCGGCGGGCTGTTCTCGGCCACCATGATCGGCTTCATGGCCAACAACATTCTGCCGCTGCGCCTGGGCGAGTTCGTCCGCCCGTGGGCGCTCTCGCGCCGCGAGGGCATCTCCAAGACCACGCTGCTCGCCACCGTGGTGGTCGAGCGCGCCGTGGACATGATCTCGCTGCTCGCCATCCTCGGCATCGCGCTGCTCATCCACCCGATCTCGCAGGCCAGCGAGGCCGGGCGCATGACCCGCGCGGGCGCGGGCGTGCTGGTCACCGCCTGCGTCGGGCTCACGCTGTTCGTGGTCGCGCTCGAACGCCAGCCGCGCCTGGCCCACGCCCTGATCGGCCGGCTCTCGGCCCCCTTGCCCGAGACGGTGCGCGACCGCGTCGCCCACCTGCTCAACCATTTCGTCGAGGGCTTGGGCCTGTTCCGCGACCTGCCCCGCCTGCTGTGGGTGATGCTGCTGTCGTTCGCGATGTTCGCGGTGATCGTGATGGGGTTGCAGGTGAGCCTGTGGGCGCTGGCCATCCACCTGCCCTGGCACGCCGCGCTCACGGCGGCCCCCGGCTACATCGGCACCATGAACATGGCGTGCATCGCCGGGCTGGCGCTGTTCCAGGTGGGCAAGGCGACCGCGGTGCCGTTCTCGTGGTTCTACTGGGCCAGCCAGTGGGCGCCGGTGACGCTGGTGGGGCTCTACTGCCTGCAGCGCGAGGGGCTCTCGCTGCGCTCGCTGGGGCAGGCCCGCGAGGTGAGCGCGTGAGGCACCCGGGGTCAGCGGCGGAAGTGCGTGACCACCTTGCGCACCGCCGCGCACACGTCGTCCAGGTCCCGGTCGCTCATCCGCGGGTAGAGCGGGAGCGTGACGGCGCGCGGATAGGCGTCCTCGGCGGCCGGGAAGCTCCCCGCCGCGTACCCGAGCGTGTCGCGGTAATAGGGATGGAGGTGGATGGGGATGAAGTTGACGGTGGTGCCGATGTTCTCGGCGCGCAGCTCCTCGATGAAGCGGGCCCGGTCGCAGGTGAGCCGCTCCAGCTCGAGCGCGATCGGATAGAGGTGCCAGGCGTGGACCGCGCCCGCGCGGGCGCGGGGGAGCCGGACCTCGCGCACGGCGGCGAGCCGCGCGGCGTAGCCGTCGGCGAGCTCGGCGCGCCGGCGCTGGAAGCCGGCGAAGCGCTCGAGCTGGCCCACGCCCACCGCGGCCAGGATGTCGCTCAGGTTGTACTTGTAGCCGGCGGCGGCCACCTCGTAGTACCAGGACCCGGTCGACGTGTAGCGCTTCCACGCGTTGCGGTCCATGCCGTGCAGCGACAGCATCGCCATGCGCTCCATCAGGGCCTCGTCGTCGGTGACCACCGCCCCGCCCTCGCCGGTGGTGAGGTTCTTGATGGCGTAGAAGGAGAACGCGGTCACCGTGGCCAGCGAGCCGATCGGCTGGCCGCGCCAGCGGCCCCCGAGCGCATGCGCCGAGTCGGCGAGCACCGGGATGCCGCGCGCGCGCGCCAGCGCCAGGATGGCGTCGTAGTCGCAGGGCTGGCCGCCGTAGTCCACCGTCAGGATGGCCCGCGTGCGCGGCGTCAGCGCCCGCTCGATCGCCTTCGGGTCGATGCACAGCGTCTCGGGCTCGATGTCGGCGAGCACCGGCCGGGCGCCGGTGTGCGTGATGACGTTGACGGTCGAGGCGAAGGTGTAGTCCGAGGTGATGACCTCGTCGCCTGGGCCCAACCCCAGGCCCAGCAGGCCCAGGTGGATGGCGGCGGTGCACGAGCTGACCGCGAGCCCGTGGCGGGCGCCGGCCAGCTCGGCGACGCGGCGGCCCAGCTCCTGGGCACGCGGCCCGGTGGTGATCCAGCCCGAGTCGAGCGTCTCCAGCACCAGCTGCTTCTCGCGCTCGCCGATCCAGGGCAGCGCCACCGGCAGGTAGGTGGCCCTGACCGGGGCGCCGCCCTGCGAGGCCAGCGCCCCCGGGGCGCGTGCGGGCGTGGACGGTTCGGTCACGGACGCCGGGCGGAGTGGGAGCGGGCGGGGCGCATGCGAGCGACGATTCTAAGCCACGCGCGGCCGGCCGGCCAAACCCGGGCCCCGGGGCGCTGACCGGTGCACCCGCGCCAGCTGGTCCGCGATTCCTTCGGCACCGCGCTGAGCCAGTTCCTCGCGCGCTTGGCGTTGCTCGCGCGCGGCGTGGTGGCGGCGGCGGTGCTGGGACCGCTCGGCTACGGCGCCTGGAACGCGCTCAACCTGCTGGTCGACTACGGCGCCTACGCCTCGGGCGGAGCACTTCAAGGCTTGGACCTCCGCCTGCCCGCCGCGGCCGCGCGGGACGATCGCGCGGCCGCGCGCGGCCTCATGACCGGCGCCTGGTCGGTGGTGGCGATGGGCGGTGCGGTCTTCGTCCTCGCCGCCTCGGCCTACCTGCTCGCGGGCGGCGGCCGCTTCGCCACGCCGTGGGGCTGGGCGGCGCCGGCGCTCATGCTGGCGGTGGTGGCGCTCTACCTCGCGATCCAGTACCACGCCGGCGCGCTGCGGGCGCACGGGGAGTTCCGGGCCGTCAACGAGGCGCTGGCGGCCCAGGCGGTGCTGGGGGGCGGGCTCGGGCTGGCGCTGGTGGGCCCGTTCAAGGTCTGGGGCCTGCTCGGCGCCTGGTTGCTGGCCTCGCTGGCGGCGCTCGCCTGGATGCGCCGCGGCCCCACGCGCCCGCCGCTGACGCTGGGGCGCTGGCGTGAGGGCCTCGCGCTCACCCGGCTCGGGCTCCCGGTCTTCAGCTTCTACGCGGTCTCGCTGGTGCTGCGCTCGGTGGACCGGCTCGCGTTCGTGCGCTTCGCCGGGACCGAGGGGCTCGGCCACTACAGCCTGGGGCTCATGGCCGCGGGGCTCATCCTCTACCTGCCCGAGTCCGCCGCCACGGTGCTCTACCCGCGGCTCGCGGCCGCCGCCCAGGGCGCGCGCGACCCGGTGCGCACCCGCGCCGAGCTGCGCCAGGTGCACCGCGCGCTGGCGGTGGCGCTGCCGCCGATCGCCGCGATCGGCATGATCTGGGCGGGACCGGTGGTGGCGTGGCTGCTGCCGGCCTACCGCGAGGGCATCCTGCCGCTGCGCATCCTGTCGCTCGGCGCGTTGATGCTCTCCGGCGCCACGCTGCCCGGCTACTGCGTGGTGGCCCAGGGCCCGCGCGGCCGCCTGCTGGCGGTCTCGGCGGGGGTGGCCGCCCTGACGGCAGTCCTGGTCTTCTCGGTCGCCGCGCGCGACCCGAGGCCGGCCGCGATCGCCGTTGCCGCCGCGATCGGCTACGCCGCCTTCGGGCTCGAGCTGGTCCTGCTCGCGGCACCGGTGCTGTGCGCGAGTCTGGGCGAGCGGCTTGGGTTCGTGGCCGCGAGCTTCGTCCCGGCGGGGTGGGCCGGGGGCCTTGCGCTCGCGGCGTGCGCCTTCGGTGCCAACGAGTCGCCGCTCACCGCCACGCTGCGCTCGGCGGCGGTCGCCGTGGCCTACCTGCCGGCGCTGTGGGGGTTCGGGCGCGGCGCCGGGCTCAAGCGCCTGGTCCAGGAGTGGCTCGCGGGCCGCGTGATCCCGGTGGTGGGGGACTCGTCGTGAGCCCGCCGCGGCTCTCGGTGCTGGTCCCGGTCTACAACGAGCGCGCCACGCTCGAGACGCTGCTCCAGCGCGTGCTGGCCGTGCCGGTCGACAAGGAGGTGCTGGTGGTGGACGATGGCTCGCGCGACGGCACGCGTGAGCTGCTGGGCGAGCTGAGCCGGAGGCTGCCCATCCGGGCGCTCTACCACGACCGCAACCATGGGAAGGGCCGCGCCGTCCGCACCGCGCTGGCGGAGGCCCAAGGCGAGATCGTCATCGTCCAGGACGGCGATCTCGAGTACGACCCCGAGGACTACCCCAAGCTGATCGCGCCCATCCTGAGCGGCGCGACCAACGTGGTGTACGGCTCGCGCTATCTCAACCCCGACAATCCGCTGCCGTGGACGGCCTTCAAGGTGGCGGTCCTGTCGCTCAACGCGATGGCCAATCTCCTCTACGGCACCCGCCTCACCGACGAGGCCACCTGCTACAAGGTGTTCCGCCGCTCACTCCTCCAGTCGCTGCCGCTCAAGTGCGAGCGCTTCGAGTTCTGCCCCGAGGTCACCGCCCGGGTCGCCAAGCGCGGCGAGCGCATCCTCGAGGTGCCGATCCGCTATCGCTATCGGACCAAGGCGCAGGGCAAGAAGATCGGCTGGCGCGACGGCTTCGAGGCGTTCTGGACGCTGTTCCGCTACCGTTTCACCGACTGAGCTACCGCGCGCGGCGGACCCCGCGCGCGACCGGCGCCCAAGGGGACAGCGCCCAAGCGCTCGGCTATCATGGGCGCTCCGGTGGCGCCGGGGTCGGGATCCGCGCGCGGGCGGCGCCCCCGGGAAGGCTCGGACCGGGGGACGCGATGGAGCGCGACGAGCGCGTGAAGCTGGTGCTGGCGGCGAGCGACGCCCGGCTCGGCGGGACCGAGCGCGTGATCTGGGAGCTGGCGACCCGGCTGCCCGAGCCGCGCTTCGCGGTCTCGGTGTGGCTCCCGCAGGCGCCGGAGGCGGACGAGCTCGCCGGGTCGCTCGCAGACCACGGCCTCCCGGTCGACCGCGTTCCCGACGTGGTCTCGCGCTGGGACTGGCGCGGGAACCTCGCCCTCTGGTCGCGGCTCAGGCGGCAGCACCCGGACCTCCTTCACCTGCACCAGGTGTCGCAGGAGGCCCACGACCACCTCGCCACCCTGGCCCGCGCGGCCGGCGTGCCGCACTTGGTCTTCAGCGAGCATGGGATCGGGGCGCCCGAAGGGACCGCGCCACCCGGGCGCCCGCGGCCCGAGCTCAAGCGGGCCGACGCGATCACCGCGGTGTGCGCCGCGGCGGCGGAGGCGTTGATCCGGGACCATGGCCTCGAGCGCGGCCGGATGCGCGTCGTCGGCAACGGCGCCGATCCGCCCGACGAGGAGCGCGAGTGGCCCGCGGCGCGGCGGCTGCGCGACGAGCTGGGCATCGTCCCGTTCCGGCCGCTGTGGGTGTGCGCGGCGCGGCTCGAGGAGCGGAAGGGGCACGCGGTGCTGATCGACGCCCTCGCCCTGCTCAAGGAGCGCGGCCTCGACTTCGTGGTGGTCCTGGCGGGCGAGGGCGCGCTGCGCGAGGCGCTGGCGCGCCGCGTGGCGCAGGCGGGGCTCGACGAGCGCGTGCGGTTCGCGGGCCAGGTCGAGTCGCTCGGGCCCCTGCTGCTCGCGGCCGACGCGTGCGTGCTGCCGTCGCGGTGGGAGGGGCTGCCGCTCTCGCTGCTCGAAGCCCTGGCGCGCGCGCGCCCGGTGGTGGCGAGCCGGGTCGGCGGGCTGCCCGACGCGATCGAAGACGGCATCGACGGGCGGCTGGTCCCGGCCGGCGACGCCTCGGCACTGGCGGCGGTGCTCGAGGACTTCCACCGCAAGCCCGACGCGGCGCGCCGGCTCGGCCGCGCGGGGGCGGCCCGCGTGCGCTCCGACTTCACCTGGGATCGCATCGTCGAGGGCTTCGAGGCGGTCTACGACGACGTGCTCGGCCTGGCGAGCTTCGCCCCGACCGGCGGGGACGACCCGCGCGCGAGCAGCCGTCGGGGCGGGCATTGAAGGCAGGCCCTAGACCCTCCCAGCGCCACGAACGCCGCGCCGCTCCGGCGCGACCCGCCCGCGCGGCCCGCGAGCCGCCCGCGCTCCCCGGGGCCGGCGCGTGGTTCCTGGCGGCGTGGGCGGCGCTGCTCCTGATCGTCCCGCCGGCCAGCAACTGGTTCTGGGCGGTGAACGGGTTCCGCTCGCTGCCGGAGGGTGCGCGCGGCGCGCTGGCGCTGGCGGCGCTCGCGGCCCTCGGCCTCGTCCTGCTGCGCGTGCGCTCGCGGCCGCTGGCGATGGCGCTGGCCCTGGCGGCGGCGCTGGCGGTCGCCTTCCCGCTGCGCGAGCGCATCCATCTCCTGGGCGATACCCAGCTGCGCCTGCGGGCGATGGCGATCTTCACCGCCCACCTGATCACCCCGACGCTCGGCGAGTGGTCCACGCGCCTGCACGCGAATCCCCTCGACATCGCGGTGGACTTCCTGGGCGCGATCGCGCTGCGCGGGCTCGGGGCCTCGCTCACCCAGGCGGTCTCGCTGGTCTCGCTCGCGCTCGCCGGCCTCTACCTGGCCGGCGCGTGGCGCGCGGTGGGCCGGCTCGCCCCGGCCCCGGACGCGCGTCTCGCCCTGTGCGCGGCGGTGGTGGTGAGCGGGACGCTCGAGGCGTTCGCGGGCTACGCCGAGTCGGCCGGACTGCTGCTCGCCGCCGCGGCGTGGTGGTGGGCCGAGATGCTGCGGCCCCTGGACGGTACGCGCCAGGCCGTGCGCGTGGCGGCCGCGTGGCTGGCGCTGTTCCTGGCCCACCGCCTGGCCCTGGTCATGCTGCTGCCGCTCGCCTGGCGGATCCTCGGCACGCCGCTCCCGGGCGACCGGCCGGAGGCCCGCGCCCGCCTGCTCGAGGCGGCGGCCCTCGCGGCGGCCCTCGCGGCGGCGACGCTGGCGCTGGGCGTCGGCGGGCGGCAGCTGGGCGTGGATGCGCGCGAGATCCTTAATGCCATCCTGGGCGCCGCGCGCGCGGTGCCGCCCAGCGACTGGCTCAACGAGCTGGCGCTGGTCGCCCCGCTCGCCTGTCTCACACCCTGGCTGGTGGGACGCGCCGCCCTCACCGGGGCGCTGTCGCGCCCCGAGGCGCGGCTGCTGCTGGTGGGCGCCGCCCCCTTGGTCCCGCTGCTGTGGCTGCTGCCCTCGGCCCCGAGCGGACTCGGCATGCATCGCGACTGGGATCTCGGCGTGCTCGCGGGCCTCTCCCTCTCGCTGACCGCGGCCGCCCTGCTGGCGCGCCTGCCCTCGAGCCGGCTGCGCGGCGCGCTCCTGTGCCTGCTGCCGCTGCTGGCGCTCCAGTCCGGCGGCTGGCTCGCGGTCAACGCCAGCGAGGCGGCGAGCCTGCGCCGGGCGCGGGCACTGGTGGAGCAGCCGCCCGGCCTCGCCCAACCGCACCTGAGCCACCTCCACCTCTACCTGGGACAGCGGGCGATGGACCTGGGGCTCGCGGCGGCCGCGGCCCCGGAGTTCGAGGCGTCCTTTAGGCTCGATCCCAACCCGCGGCGCGCGCTGTTCGCGGCCGAGGCCTGGGCGCGGGCCGGGTCGCCCGCCGCCGCGCGCGCCGCACTGGCCCGGGCCCGCGCCACCGGGCCGCTGGTCCAAGAGTTGGAGGCCTCGGCCCGCCGGCTGGACGCGCTGGTCGCCAGGATGAGCGCCGACTCCGCCCGTGCCGCGGGCGCGGCCCCGCCCGCGCGGCCATGACGGCGGCCGGCTCGCGCGGGCGTGTCCGCGGCTTGCCGCGCGCCGAGGCGGTGCGTATGGTGGGTGGGATGAGGAACGCCATCCGGGACCTCCATGCCTGAACGATTCGTGCTGGTGCTCGCGGGAGGCCGCGGCGAGCGGTTCTGGCCCTGGAGCAGCCATGAACGCCCCAAGCAACTCCTGCCGCTCGCCCGAGACGGGCGGTCGCTGCTGGCCGCGACGGTGGAGCGGGCGCTGCGCGTCGTGCCGCGCGACCACGTCCTCATCATGACCGCCGCCGACCTGGTGGACGCGGTCGCCCACGAATGTCCGGGCACGGTCGTGCTGGGCGAGCCGGTGGCGCGCAACACCGCACCGGCGATCGCCGCCGCCTCGGCGTGGTTTCGCGACGAGCTCGCCTTCGCGGTGATGCCCGCCGACCATGCCATCGACGACGTCGCGGCGTTCACCGCCGACCTCGAGCGGGCCTTCCGCGCCGCGGAGACCGAGCCGGTGCTGGTCACCTTCGGCATCCGGCCGCGCGGGGCCGAGACCAACTTCGGCTACATCCGGCTCGGCGCCTCGCTGGGCGGGCCGCTCCACCGCGTCGCCGCGTTCAAGGAGAAGCCGGCCCGCTCCCGCGCCGAGGCCTGGGTGGCGGCCGGGGACCACCTCTGGAACAGCGGCGTGTTCGTGTGGCGCCGCTCGGTCTTCATGGATGCGCTCGCGGCCGCGAAGCCCGAGCTGGCCCGCGTCTTCCGCACGTTCTCCTTCGGCGGGAGCCGCGAAGGATTCCAGCAGCGCCTGGCCGAGATGCTCCCCGGCTGCGAGGCGATCTCGGTGGACTACGCCGTGCTCGAGCATGCCGCGAACACGGTGGTGATCGAGGCCTCGTTCGACTGGGACGACCTGGGCTCGTGGAGCGCGTGGGCGCGGCGGCAGGCCCGCGACGCCCGCGGCAACGTGCTGTTCGGCGACGCGGTGGCGGTGGACTGCGACGGATGCGTCGTGGTGGGGGAGGGCGGCACGGCCGCGGCGGTGGGACTGCGCGACACGGTGGTGGTCAACGCCAACGGCGCCGCCCTCGCCTGTCCGCTCGAGCGCAGCGAGCAGGTGCGTCAGGTGAGCGAAGCCGTGCGCGCGCGGAGCCACGCGTGAGACGGGCCCTCGCCGCCCTGGCCCTGCTCGTGGCACTCGCGGGCTGCGCGACCCTGCCGCCGCCGGCGCCGACCCACGCCGGCACCCCGCCGGCCCCGGCCGCCGGCACCCCGCCCGCGACACCGGCGCCGGGCACCCCGGTCGGCACCACCGCCTCGGGCGGGACCATCAGCCTCAACGGGGCGCCGCCGGCGGGAGCCCACGCGCCGGCGGGGGTGGACAGCACGCCTTCGCCCGAGGCGGTCGCGGTGCTCAACACCATCCCCGAGCCCCTCGGCGGTACCAGCGCGTCGCGGCCGGGCGGCCCGGCGGGAGCCTCCGCGGGTGCGTCCCCCGCCGCGCCGGCGGCCGCGCCCGCAACGGCCGGAGCGTCCCCCGCGACACCGTCGGCCGCGCCCGCGCCGGCCGGAGCGGCCGCTTCGGACTCGGCGGCCGTCCCGGTCCCCGAGCCCACCCAGCCGCTCGGCGATCGTCCGGGCTCGGTCGCGGCATTGCCCGAGAGCCTGATGGCGGCCGCCCCGGCCGCGTCGGCGGACACCACGCACGCGCCGGCGGCGGCGACCTCGCCCGACAGCTGCTGGCGCGTCCAGGTGGCGGCACCGCCGGAGAAGGGCCGGGCCGACCGCATGGCGGAGGCCGCCCGCTCGCAGCTCCTGATCGCGGTGGTGGTGGAGAAGGAGGCCGGCCTCTACAAGGTGCGCACGCGCGACTGCTACTCCGCCGCCGCGGCGGAGGACCTCAAGCGCCGCGCGGTCGGGAGCGGGTTCGAGGGTGCGTTCCGATTCCTGAAGAAAGCGCGATGACCCGCGGCCTGGTGCTGTTCGAGGACGAGCGCTGGCCCGACCTGGCGCCGCTCACCGACCTGCTGCCGGTGCCGGCGCTGGCCTTCGGCGCCTCCGACCTGGCCTCGCGCTGGCGCGCCACCGTGACCGAGCCGCTTCTCGCCATCGAGGCGCGCGCCGGGGCAATGGGCGTGTGGCGCGAGCGCGCCGCCCACGCTCGCGCGCCGCACGCCGGCGCGGACGAGGTGCTGGCCGTCAACGCCGCGGTGCTCCCCGGTCCCTGGCTCGCCGCGGTGTCGCGCGTCACCGCCGCGGCGCTGTTCGTCGCGGGCGACCGGGTGGCCGGCGCCCGCCTCGCCGATGCCGCCGTGACGCGAGGGCTCGGCACCGGCGAGCGCTTCGCGGGCTTCCTCGCCGGCTTGGGCCTGCCCCGCCATCCGGTCGAGGCGCGCTTCATCGCCCGGCCGTGGCAGATGGTGGAGTGGAACGCCGAGGCGATCAGCGCCGATCTCGCCCGGGCCCGCGGCGAGGTGCGCGGCGAGGTGCACGCCCTGACGGCGGTGGTCCAACCGGAGCGCGTCACCGTCGCCCAGGGGGCGCGGGTGGACGCCTACGCCGTGCTCGACGCCCGCGAGGGGCCGATGTGGGGGCCGGCACGCATCTGCTGGGCGGCGTGGTCGGGCGCTCCACGATCGGACCCGGGTGTCGCATCGCCGGCGAGGTGGACGAATGCGTGTGGCAGGGCCGGGCGAACAAGCGCCACCACGGGTTCGTGGGCCACAGTCTGATCGGCGAGTGGGCCAACCTGGGCGCGCTCACCACCACCAGCGACCTCAAGAACAACTACGGGACCGTGCGCGTGCACGCGGGCGGCGCCGAGGTGGACACCGGGCTGATCAAGCTGGGCGCCCTGATCGGCGGCGGCGTCAAGACCGGCATCGGCACGCTGCTCCCGACCGGGGCGATGGTCGGCACCGGCTCGCACCTGTTCGGGGGCGGCCGCTACGCGCCCAAGCACCTGCCCGCGTTCTCGTGGTGGGATGGGGAGTGCGTGCGCGAGTACCAGCTCGACAAGTTCGTCGCCACCGCGCGTGTGGCCATGGGCCGGCGGGGGGCCGACCTGGCTCCCGCCGACGAGGCGGCGCTGCGCGGGCTCTTCGACGCCACGGCCGCGGCGCGCCGCGGGGCCTGAGGGCGCTTAGCCCGGCCGCCCGCGAGCCGTCGGCCCGCATTCTTGACCGGGACGCGCGCCGGTCCATACACTGCCGCGCTCGTTCCGCCGTCACGGGGCTCCCCGAGGGAGCCGCCCCGGCTTAGGCCAGGAGAGCACATGCCGGAACTTCGCAAGGACCCGGTGGTCGGACGGTGGGTGATCATCTCCACCGAGCGCAGCCGCCGCCCCACCAGCTTCATCCCGGCGGCCAAGGGGACGCCGGCCGGGTTCTGCCCCTTCTGTCCCGGGAACGAGGACAAGACGCCGCCCGCGGTCTTCACCAGCCGCCCGAATCGGGCGGTCGCCGGCGCCCCCGACTGGACGGTGCGGGTCGTGCCCAACAAGTTCCCCGCCCTCCAAATCGAAGGCGGCCTCGACCGTCGCGGCGAGGGGCTCTACGACCGGATGAACGGGGTCGGGGCCCACGAGGTCATCATCGAAGGCCCCGACCACGCGCCGGAGCTGGCCGACCTGCCGGCCGAGCACATCGCCCAGGTGCTGCAGGCCTACCGCGAGCGCATCCTGGACCTGAGCAAGGACACGCGGCTCCGTTACGTGCTCATCTTCAAGAACCACGGGCAGCAGGCGGGGGCCACGCTGGAGCACACCCACAGCCAGCTCATCGCCACGCCGATCATCCCGCGCGTCCTGCAGGAGGAACTCGAGGGCGCGCGCCGCTACTACGAGCTCAAGGAGCGCTGCGTGTTCTGCGACATCGTGCACCAGGAGACCGCCGACAACAACGGGCGGCGGGTGGTGGCGATGAACGACCGGTTCGTGGCGCTGGAGCCGTTCGCCCCGCGCTTCCCGTTCGAGACCTGGATCCTGCCGCTGCGCCACGACGCGTCGTATCAGGAGACCGCCGACCCCAGCGAGTCCCTGGCCCTGGCGGTGCTGCTGCGCGACACGCTCCAGCGCCTCAACCGCGCCCTCGACCGGCCGCCCTACAACTTCGTCCTCCACACCGCCCCGGTGGGCGACAGCGATCTCGAGTACTACCACTGGCACCTCGAGATCATGCCCCATCTCACCCGCGTCGCCGGCTTCGAGATGGGCTCGGGGTTCCACATCAACCCCACGCCGCCGGAGGACGCGGCCCAGTACCTTCGCGAGATCGCCGCCGAAGGCCCCGCCGACCCCGGGCGATGAGCGAGCGGCCGACCACCCTCCTCCACGTCGCGAGCGAGATGACCCCG
Source organism: Candidatus Eiseniibacteriota bacterium (assembly GCA_005893365.1). Classification (GTDB taxonomy): domain Bacteria; phylum Eisenbacteria; class RBG-16-71-46; order RBG-16-71-46; family RBG-16-71-46; genus WS-11. The sequence continues at coordinate 2,804 of VBPB01000027.1, read as the reverse complement.
CTCGCCAAGGCGGGAGGGCTGGGCGACGTGATCGGCGCGCTGGCCGCCGAGCAGGCGCGCCGCGGCCATCGGGTCACCGTGGCGCTCCCGGCGTATCGCTCCCTCGCGGTGCCCGAGGGCTGGACGCGCCACCCGCATCCCGGCTGCGATGTCCCCTGGGGGCTGGGCGTGGAGCCCGCGGGCTTCGAGATCCTGCGCCCGCCCGCGCGCCCCGGCGGGCGCGAGGGCGGTGACGGCGGGGCGGGGGCGAGCGGCGGCTCGCTCGAGGTGCTGCTGGTCGAGCATCGCGGCGCGCGGCGCTTCTTCGACCGCGAGGGCATCTACGACGATCCCGCGCGCGGCCAGAGCTATCCCGACGGCGCCGAGCGGTTCATGTTCTTCGCCCGCGCGGCCCTCCAGGCGCTCGCGCGCCGCGGCGAGCCGATCGACATCCTGCACGCCCACGATCATCAGGCCGGCTGGGTGCCGTGCTTCGCGCGCACCCACCTCGCCGCCGAGCCGGCGTTCGCCGGGGTGGCCACCGTGTTCACCATCCACAACCTGGGCTATCAGGGGATCCACGATCCGTGGGTGCTGGGGCTCGCCGGCTTCGGTCGCGAGCTGTTCTATCCCGCCGGGCCCTTCGAGTTCTTCGGGCGGGTCAACGACATGAAGGTCGGACTCCTGTTCGCGGACCTGCTCTCGACCGTGAGCCCGCGCTACGCGCGCGAGATCCAGAGCGGCGGCGAGTTCGGCTTCGGGCTCGAGGGGGTGCTGCAGCACCGGTCCGCCGACCTGCGCGGCATCCTGAACGGCATCGACGACGAGACCTGGGACCCGGCGCGCGACCGGTTCCTGCCGCATCCGTACGACCGGGCGCATCCCGAGGGCAAGCTCAAGGTCCGCGCGGCGCTGCGCGAGGAATGCGGGTTCCCGGCGTCCCCCGACTGGCCGCTGGTCGGCACGGTGACGCGCCTGGTGGAGCAGAAGGGCCTGGACCTGATCGAGCAGGCCGAGGCCGACCTGCTTCGGCTCGACGCGCGGTTCATCATCCTGGGCGCCGGGCAGCCGCGCTTCCAGGAGCTGCTGACCCGCCTGATGATCCGGCACCCGCAGCGCTTCTACTACCGCGCCGGGTTCGACGAGCGCTTCGCCCACCTGATCGAGGGCGGCTGCGACCTGTTCCTGATGCCCTCGCGCTACGAGCCGTGCGGACTCAATCAGATGTACAGCCTGCGCTACGGCACGCTGCCGGTGGTGCGGGCTACCGGGGGGCTCGCCGACACCGTCTCGGACTTCGACCTCGAGGCGCGCACCGGGACCGGGTTCGTGTTCCAGCGCTACGAGGCCGCCGAGATGGTGGCGGCGCTGCGCCGCGGGCTCACCGCCTGGCGGCAGCCGGCGGTGCGGGCCGGCCTCATGGAGCGGGGGATGAGCCTCGACTTCTCGTGGCGCGCCAGCGCCGACGGCTACGACCGGCTCTACGCCGACGCGCTCGCGCGGGTGCGCGCGGGCGCGGCGCCGACGCTCGACTCGGTGCGGGCGGCGATGTGAGGTCGGAAGCTTGATATCACCGCCCGCTCGACTCGGAAGGCGCGGACTTCCGAGCGGCTTCCGAGTCGTTTGCGCCGGTCCGCAAGCTCACCCGCCGCGATCTGGAGACACTGCGGCTCGTGACGGATCACCCCCAAGGCCGCCAAGTGCCCACCGTGGGGGGCATGCTTCTCTTCGGACCGGATCGCGAGCGGCACTTTCCGGATGCCTGGATCCAGGCCGGCCGCTTCGCGGGCAACGACAAGGCCCGCATCCTCGACCGCGCCGAGATCCCCTCCCTCCCCGTGCGCGCGGTCGAGGAAGCGATCGCCTTCGTGCAGAAGCACTCGCTTCACGGGGCCGAGATTGGGCACGTGCGCCGGAAGGATCGCTGGAGCCTGCCCCCCGTGGCCGTGCGTGAAGCGGTGATCAACGCCGTCGTGCACACCGACTATGCTCAGCGCGGCGCCCCCCTGCGCGTCTCGATCTTCGATGACCGACTCGAAGTCGAGAACCCGGGGCTCCTCGGCACGGGACCACAAGATCCCAAGCGACGCTACTTCAGGGGGGACTGAGGCCAACGCATGAAGCTCACGCTGAGCAACTCAAAGCTCACCTCTGGGGCGCCGCCAACATTCTCCGCGGCAAGACCGCGGGGCAGGACTACAAGAACGGCGGCACGTAGAGAGCGCGCAGTCTGCGGTAGGGCGCGGGCGCGGTGCCGACGCTCGACTCGGTGCGGGCGGCGATGTGACGCGCCCGCGACGATCCTCCCGGGGGTGACGATGCACGCATCCCGACCGTTCCAGGGGCTCGGCCGCGCCCTCACGATCCTCGCCCTGACCCTCGGCCTCGGCACCGCCGCCGCGCCCACCGCGCCGGCGGCGGCCGCGACCGGCACGCTGCGCATCTACCTCGCGCGCCACGGGCAGACCGACTGGAACGCCGAGCACCGGCTGCAGGGGAGCATCGACACGCACTTGAACGCCACCGGCCGCGAGCAGGCGGCCGCCCTGGCGGCGCGGCTTTCGGGCCTCCACTTCGCGCGGGTCTACTGCAGCCGGCTCTCGCGCACCCGCGAGACCGCCGAGATCGCCCACGGCCAGGCCCCGATCGATAGCCTCGCCGGCCTCAACGAGCAGAACTTCGGGAAGTTCCAGGGCCTGCGCGTGGACGGCGGCGACTCCACGGTGGCGGCCGAGTGGCGGCGGCGCAGCGCCGACCCGGCCGACTCGTTCGACGGCGGGGAGTCGCTCGAGCAGCTCTTCGCCCGAGTGGACGCCACGGTCAAG
>VBPB01000103.1 GCA_005893365.1 Candidatus Eiseniibacteriota bacterium | reverse complement strand
GTGGTCCAGCAGGTGGTGCATCAGGGTGGTGCATCAGGGTGGTGCGTCAGGGTGGTGCGTCAGGGGAGAGCCGGCTAAAGGGTGGCCAAGGAAGCGCTGGGACTGGTCGAGACGCAGGGCTTCGTCGGTGCGGTCGAGGCCGCGGATGCCATGTGCAAGACCGCCCAGGTGCGACTGGTGCGCTACGAGGTGACCCGCGGCGCCCTGGTGACCGTGCTGGTCCGGGGTCCGGTCGCGGAGGTGGAAGCCGCGGTCGCCGCCGGGACCCATGCCGCCGCGCGGATCGGCCGGGTGTTCACGACCCACGTCATCCCCGCACCCGATGCACAGCTCGAACAGCCGATCGCGGGCCCCGCAACCTCGAGGCCCTGAGTCGTTCAGACCTTCATCCCGAGAGGTGGCTCGATGCAGGAAGAAGCCCTGGGATTGATCGAAACGCGTGGCTTCGTGGCCATGGTCGAGGCGTCCGACGCCATGGTGAAGGCGGCGCGCGTGAATCTGGTGCACTACGAGAAGATCGGCGGCGGCTACGTCACCACCATCGTCCGCGGTGACGTCGCGGCCGTCCGGGCGGCCACCGAAGCCGGCGCCGCCGCGGCCGCCAAGGTGGGCGAGGTCGTGTCCGTCCACGTCATCCCGCGCCCGCACGGCATGCTCGAGGACGTGCTGCCCATCCGCCGGCCCGAAGCCGTCGCCAAGAAGTAGGCCGGGCGTGCTGCTGGCGCAGGTCCTCGGGACCGTCGTCTCCACGCGCAAGGATCGGGGCCTCTCGGGCCTCAAGCTCCTGCTCACGCGCGAGGTGGACGGCGCGTTCAAGCCCACCGGCAACTTCGTCGTGGCCGCCGACGCCGTCGGCGCCGGCGCCGACGAGGTGGTGCTGCTCGCCCAGGGCTCCTCGGCCCGCATGACCGAGGTCTCGCGCGAGAAGCCGGTGGATGCGGTCATCGTCGGCATCGTCGACGCGGTCGAGATCGACGGCAAGGACGTCTACCTCAAGCGCGCCGGGGCGGCGCGCTGAGCGCGGTGGCGGCCGGGGGCGGCATGACGATCGATCCGGCACGCATCAGCAGCATCGTCGCCGAGGTGTTGGAGCGGCTGGAGACCGATGCGCCGGCCCGCGCCGGGGTACCGGCGGCCCCCCTCGGGGTGCACGCCGATCTCGACGCCGCGGTCGCCGGGGCGCGGGCGGGCTTCCAGGCCTACGATCAGGTCCCGCTCTCCACCCGCCAGTCCATCATCGCGGCCATCCGCGAGACGCTGGCCGGCCAGGTCCAGACGCTCGCCGAGGTGGCGGTCGCCGAGACCGGCCTCGGACGGGTCGAGGACAAGATCGTCAAGAACCGCCTGGTGAGCGAGCAGACGCCGGGCACCGAGGACCTGGAGCCGATCGCCTGGACCGGCGACCATGGGATGACCCTGGCGGAGCGCGCCCCCTACGGCGTGATCGCCACCATCACGCCGGTCACCAATCCCTCCGCCACCATCATCAACAACGGCATCTCGATGATCGCCGGCGGCAATACCGTGGTGTTCTGCCCGCACCCTGGGGCGCGCAAGGTCTCGAACCTGACCATCGACCTGATCAACCGGGCCGCCCGGCGCGGCGGGGCGCCGCTGCCGCTCCTCCACTCGGTCGATCAGCCGACGCTCGACGTCGCCAAGGCCCTGCTGCGCTATCCGGGCATCCGCCTCAATGTGGTGACCGGCGGCCCGGGCGTGGTGCGCGAGGCGCTCGACGCCGGCAAGAAGGCGATCACCGCCGGCCCGGGGAATCCTCCTGCGGTCGTCGACGAGACCGCCGACCTGGAGCGGGCGGCGCGCGACATCGTCGCCGGGGCCTCGCTCGACAACAACGTCATCTGCACGGACGAGAAGGAAGTCATCGCGGTGGCGGTCATCGCCGACCGACTCAAGGAGGCGTTCGGGCGCTCCGGCGCCGTGGTCCTGCCCCCGCACCAGGTGGAGCAGTTGCGCAAGCTGGTGCTCGAGAAGGAGCAGGGGCCGAGGAAGTACGCCATCATCAACCGCAAGTTCGTGGGCAAGAACGTGGACTTGATCCTGCGCGAGGCCGGCATCCCGTGCGATGCCGGCAAGCGCATCGCCCTGTGCGAGGTGGACGCCGACCATCCGTTCGTGTGGACCGAGATGATGATGCCGATCCTGCCGCTGGTGCGGATTCGCACCGTCGACGAGGCCATCGACTACGCGCTGCTGGTCGAGCACGGCTTCCGCCACACCGCCTCGATGCACTCGCGCAACATCGACAAGCTCTCGAGGATGGCGCGGCTGTGCGACTGCTCGATCTACGTGAAGAACGGCCCCAACTTCGCCGGCCTGGGCTGCGGCGGCGAGGGACCGACCAGCTTCACCATCGCGAGCCCCACCGGCGAGGGGATGACCACCGCCCGCAGCTTCACGCGGCTGCGCCGCTGCTCGCTCATCGACGCCTTCCGGATCGTGTGATGCACGTCGCCATCGCCGCGGTGGAGACCAGCAGCATCGCCCAGGGGACGGTGGTCGGCGACGCCATGGTCAAGCAGGCCGAGGTGACCCTGGTCGAGGCCTGCACGCTCTCGCCCGGGAAGTACTGGGTGCTGATCGGCGGCGAGGTCGGGCCGGTGCGCTCCGCCTACGCGCGCGGCGTCGAGGTGGCCGGCGACACGCTGCTCGACTCGCTGTTCATCCCGCAGCTCCACGAGTGGGTCCTGCCCGCGCTGCGCGGCGCGGTCCCGGCCCGCGACGAGGACGCCCTGGGGGTGATCGAGACGCTGAGCGCCGCCTCGGCGATCATCGCCGCCGACCGCGCCGCCAAGACCGCGGCGGTCACGCTGCGCGACCTGCGGCTCGCGAACGGACTCGGCGGCAAGGGCTTCGTGTTCCTGACCGGCGAGGTCGGCGACGTGCAGGCGGCGGTCGAGGCCGGACGCGCCGAGGCCCTCCAGAAGGGCCTGCTGGTGCGCTCGGTGGTGGTGCCGCGCCTCCATCCCCAGATGAAGGAACGGGTGTTCTGATGCACTTCGCCCGCGTGGTCGGCACGGTGGTGTGCACGGTCAAGGTGCCGGCCTGGCGCGGACAGCGGCTGCTGGTGATGCAGCCCACCGACCCGCACGGCGTCCCGCAGGGACGCACCCTGGTGGCGGTCGACCTGGTCTCGTCGGCCCCCGGGCAGCGCGTCTTCTACGTGCGCGGCCGGGAGGCGGCCAACGCGCTGCCCGACCCCGACAATCCCGCCGACGCCGCGATCGTGGGCATCGTCGACGACGTGCGCACCACGGACGAGCCGGCGCGCTGATGTTCCTGAAGCTCCTGATCGTCCAGCCGCTCACGGGCGAGGGCGTGCCTACCGGGCGGCCGACCATCGCCGTCGACGTGGTGGATGCCGGCGTGGGCGATCACGTGCTGGTGGTGGACGAGGGCAACAGCGCGGCGCAGGCGCTCGCCCAGCCGCGGGGCCCGGTGCGCACGGTGGTGGTCGGCGTGGTGGACGAGGTCGCCCGCGATTGAGTCCGGGACGGACGCCGGATGCGGGCGACGGACGCCATCGCGTCATGCTAGAGTAGCCGACACGCTCGATCGGAGGAGATCGGACGATGCCCATCTTCGAATACCGCTGCACGTCGTGCGGCGAACGGTACGAGACCCTGGTCTCGCGCGCCGAGCGTGCGACGCCGCGCTGTCCCCGGTGCGGTGGGGCGCAGGCCGAACGGCTCATCTCCACCTTCGCGGTGGGGCGGGCGCGGCCGGCGGCGCCGACGCCGGGTCCGTGCGGGTCCGCCGACTGCGCGTGCCGCCCGGATTGAGACCGCGTCAACGCTGGACAGAGGAGGCGTCCCCATGACCAAAGCGGATCTGGTGGAGAAGATCTCGGTGCAGACCGGGGTATCGAAGAACCATACGGCGGTCATCATCGACGGCATGCTCGACGCCGTCTGCCGGGCGCTGAGCGAAGGGAAGCATCTCGAGATCCGGGGCTTCGGCACCTTCAAGGTGCGCGAGCGCCGGGCGCGGCGCGCGCGCAACCCGCGCAGCGGCTCGGAGGTGATGGTGCCGGCGAAGCTGGTGCCGGTGTTCAAGCCCAGCAAGGAGCTCAAGGCTCAGGTGATGGGAGAAGCGTCCGCCGAGGTGCGGACGCCGGAGCCGGTCGCGTCGTAGCGCCGGACACTGCGAGGAGAATCCATGGGTTCGGGAAAGAAGCGGAAGCGAAAGAAGATCGCCGCCCACAAGCGAAAGAAGCGGCTTCGGAAGAATCGCCATAAGAAGCGCATCCGCTAGTCCCGACCTCCGCGATCCCGATCGCCCGGCCCGCCGTCTCCTCGGCCGCGCGCACCACGCGCGCGGCCGCTGGACATTCGACCCTGCGCGGCGCTGGCGGGGCGGACCCCGCGAGCTCACCTGGACCGGGCGCCTGACGCCGGAGGACGGCGATTACTGCATCGCCGAGGTCCCCGACGAGGGGCCCGCCCACCTGGTGGAGGTGCTCGGCGCCGAGGACCGCCCCGAGTGGGACGACCACGCGGTCGCCTCGCAGTTCCGGTTGCGCACCCGCTTTCCGGGACCGGCCCTGGCGGAGGCGGAGGCGTTCGGTCCCCCCGGGGCGGCCGAGCGCCGTGGCCGCCGCGACCTGCGCGGGCAACTCACCTTCACCATCGATCCCGAGGACGCCCGCGACCACGACGACGCGCTCTCGGTCGGCGCGGCCGGGCCCGACCGCTGGGAGGTCGGCATCCACATCGCCGACGTCTCCCACTACGTGGCGTCAGGCTCGGCGCTGGACCGCGAGGCCGAACGGCGGGGCACCAGCGTGTACCTGCCGGGCGGGGTGGTGCCGATGCTGCCCGAGAAGCTCTCGGCCGACCTCTGCTCGCTGCGGCCGGACCTGGATCGCTTGGCCCTCTCGGCCGTGGTCACGCTCGACGCGCGCGGCGAGCTCCACGCCTGCCGCTTCGAGCAGACCGTGATCCGCAGCCGTTACCGGCTGGCCTACGGCCAGGTGCAGGAGGCGCTCGAAGGGCGGACCCTGCTGCCGCGCGACCTGCAGCAGGCGCTGGAATCGCTGCGCCTGCTCGCCCGGGCGCTGCGCTCGCGGCGGCTCGCCTTGGGCGCGCTCGAGCTCGAGGTGCCGGAGGTGAAGGCCTGGGTGGACGCGAGCGGGCGCCAGGCGCGGGTCGAACGCCGGCCCCACCTCGAGAGCCACGAGCTGATCGAGGAGTTCATGCTGCTCGCCAACCGCTGCGTGGGCGGGGAAGGGGCCCAGCGCCGCGGCGGCCTGCTCTACCGGATCCACGAGGCGCCCGCCGAGCCCAAGCTGGCCGAGCTGGACCTCATGCTGCGCGCCCTGGGCCTGCCGCGTCTGGGCCATCCCTTGGACCCGGCGCGGGCACTCCAGTCGGTGCTGCGCGCCCCGCTCGATCCCAAGAGGCGCCGGCTGATCCACCGGCTGGTGCTGCGGGCCTTGATGCGCGCGCGCTACCTCGATCGGGACCGCGGGCACTTCGGCCTGGCCACCCGCGGCTACTGCCACTTCACCTCGCCGATCCGGCGCTACCCCGATCTGCACAACCATCGCCGGGTGCGCGAGTGGATCCTCGGCCGCCCGAGCGCGGCGTGGGACCCCGACGCCCTGCAGCGGCTCGCCGAGCGCTGCAGCGCCACCGAACAGAACGCCACCGAGGCCGAGCGCGAGGCGGTGAAGGTCAAGGGCATGCGGGTTCTCGAGGCGCGACTCGGGGAGGAGGCATCGGGTATCATCACCGGGTTCGTCCCCCAGGGCTTCTTCGTGGAGCTCGACGACGATCCGGTGGAGGGCTTCGTGCGCGTGGCGCACGTGCTCGACGATCATTTCAGGCTGGACTTAGCGGGGGTCCGGATGACGGGACAGCGCACGCGCCGCCGCTTCAGCCTCGGCGATCCGGTGCGTGTCATCATCGCGCGCGTCGACGTCCCGGCGCGCGAGTGCGACTTGGGACTCTGGGTCCCCGAGCGGCGACGCGGTCGCCGCCACCATGGGAGGGGTTGATGCCGCCAAAGAAGGCCGTGCGCAGGAGGGAACGTCGCCGCATGTCGCGCGCCGACGCGCAGCTCGGCATGCGGGTGGAGGCCGGGAGCGCCGACGGCGGCCTGATTCCGATCGTCACCGAGAGCCGGAACATCTCGGGCAGCGGCGTCTATTGCCTGTCGCCCCACTACCTCGCCCCGCTTTCCAAGGTGGCGCTCACCATCGTCCTGCCCGAGGTGCCGGGTCGTGCTCCGGGCCAGCGCCTGCTCAAGTGCGAGGGCATCGTCGTGCGCTGCCAGGGTTCGGCGGGCGCAAGGCGGGATCGGGAGTATGAGCTGGCCTGCAGCTTCCTCGGGCTCGACGCGGCGGCCCGCGAGCTGCTGGACGAGTACGTGGTGTGGCGCAATCTCCAGGCGCTGAGGACCGGGCCGCGTCCGGTCCGCACCCGGCCCGGCGCCACCGCGCGCGCGACCGCGGCGCGCAAGCCGCGCGCAGCCGCGGCCGCCCGTGGCGCCGCCACCCGGGGCGCCGCCACGGCCGCGGCGCGGTCCGTGCGACGCACCGTCACGCGGAAGCGCGGCACGGTCCACTAGTGCCGTCGGCCGGGGGTTCGCTCCTCACCATCCGGCCCGGCCGGCCGCTCGCGGGGAGCTTCACGCCGCCCGGGGACAAGTCCATCACCCACCGGGCCTACCTCATGGGCTGGCTCGCGCGGGGCGAGACGGTGGTGGAGGGCGTCAACCCGGGCGCCGACTGCCGCGCGACCCTGGCCGCCGCCGCCGCACTCGGAGCCCAGGTCGCCGTGGCCCCGGGCGGGGTGCGCATCGTCGGCTGTGAGGGTCACCCGCGCGAGGCCGAGGGCGTCCTCGACTGCGGGAACTCCGGCACCACGCTGCGCCTGCTCGCGGGCCCACTGGCCGCCCTGGCGGGCGTGAGCGTCCTGACCGGGGACGCCTCGCTGCGGCGCCGCCCGGTGGCGCGGATCGTCGAGCCGCTCCGCCGCATGGGGGCCCAGCTGTGGGCGCGGGACGGTGACCGCCTGCCGCCGCTCGTCATCCGCGGTGCGGCCCTCTCGCCGCTCGACCTTACGCTCACCGTCGCCAGTGCCCAGGTCGCCTCGTGCGTCCTGCTCGCCGGCATGTTCGCGACCGGCGTCACCACCGTGGCGCTGCCCGGTCCCGCGCGCGACCACACCGAGCGCATGCTGCCGGCCTTCGGCGTCCCGGTCCGCCTGGGCCCCGCGCGCGCCGGACCGCCCGGCGGCCGCACCGTCTCGCTCACCGGGCCCGCGCACCCGGTCGCCACGCGCGTGCGGGTGCCCGGCGATTTCTCGGCCGCGGCGTTCTTCCTGGCCGCCGCCGCCGCGACCCCCGGGAGCGTGGTGACCGCCCGCGACGTGGACCTCAATCCCACCCGCACCGGGCTGCTCGGCGTGCTGGAGCGGATGGGGGCCCAAGTCGAGCGCACGCACGTGCGCGAGGAAGGGGGCGAGCCGGTCGGGGACGTCACCGTCACCGGACCCGACCGCCTCAAGCCCTGCGACATCGAGGCCGCCCAAGTGCCGGCGCTGGTCGACGAGGTGCCCGCCTGGGTGGTCGCCGCCACCGCCGCCCGGGGCCGGTCGCGGCTCTGCGGCGCCCAGGAGCTGCGGGTCAAGGAGAGCGACCGGCTGGCCGTGCTCGCCGCCGGGCTCGCCGGCCTCGGGGTCGCGGTCGAGGAGCTTCCCGACGGCCTGGTGGTCACCGGCGGGCGCGTGGGCGGCGGCCGGGTCGCGGCCGCGGACGACCACCGCATCGCCATGGCCTTCGCGGTCCTGGCCGGCCGCGCCGATGGCCCGGTGACCGTCTCGGGTGCGGCCGGCATCCGCACCTCGTATCCGGGCTTCGCCGCGACCTTGGCGGCCCTGGGCGGCGAGGTCGAGGGCGCCGGCGTGGAGGTCGGACCATGAGCTTCGTGGTCACGATCGACGGCCCCGCCGGGGCCGGCAAGAGCACGACCGCGCGCGAGGTCGCCTCCCGCCTGGGCTTCCTCTACGTCGACACCGGGGCCCTCTACCGAGCCTTGGCACTCAAGGTCCGCAACGGGGGGGTCCCGCCCGACGATCCCAGCGCCGTGGAGCGCTGCGCGCGCGAGACCGACGTCGGGCTCTCCGGCTCGCCCGAGCACGCCCACGTCTGGTTGGATGGGGCCGAGGTGAGCGATGCCATCCGCACGCCGGAGGTGAGCGAGATGGCCTCGCGGCTGGCCGCCCAGACGCCGGTCCGCCGCCGCCTGGTCGAGATCCAGCGCGCGCTGGCCACGCGCGGCCCGCTGGTCGCCGAGGGGCGGGACCTGGGCACGGTGGTGTTCCCGGACGCCGAGGTGAAGATCTACCTCGACGCCGACCTCGACACCCGGGCGGCCCGCCGGGCCCGCGAGCTCAAGCAGCGGGGCATCGCCGCGACCCTGGAGCAGGTCCGCGAGGAGCTGACCCGGCGCGACGGCCGCGACCGCGGCCGCGCCGACAGCCCGCTCCAGGTGCCGCCGGGCGCCCGGGTGGTCAATACCTCGGCCATGACCATCGACCAGCAGGTCGAGGAGATCCTCCGGGTGGTCCGGGACCACCCCGCCTGCCCCGGTCGGGGGGCCGGGGACGAGGCCTCCGGGGCGGCCGGGACGCCCGGCCCGGGCCCTCAGCGCGGCTAGTGTCCCGTCCCAGAAGTACCTTGCCAGTCGGCTGCCGCTGCATCCCGGCGGCCGGCGTTGCTCCTCCTCGACGTACCTCACTGATACGACTTCGTCGTCGCGCCTTGCCCGCCGGGCGCAGCGGCAGCCTTGGTGGTCAAGGTACTTCTGGGACGGGACACTAGGAGTTTCGGTGCGTCCGTATTATAGTGCCGCCCGGCTTTTCGCCAGAGGTTGCTGCTCCGCGCTCATGGGGTTGGAGGTGCGCGGCGAGCACCACGTGCCGCCACGCGGCGGGGTGGTGATCGCCGCCAATCACATCTCCTTCTTCGATCCCCCGGTGATCGGCGCCGCCGCGCCGCGCGAGCTGCACTTCCTGGCGAGGGAGGATTTCTTCCGCGTCCCGGTGTTCGGGGCGCTGATCCGCTCGCTGGGCGCCCTGCCGATCCGTCGCGGGACCGCCGACCTGAGCGGATTGTCGCGCGCCATGGACCGGCTCAAGGGAGGCGCCGCGCTGCTGATGTTCCCGGAAGGGGGCATGATGCGCGACGGCGCGTTGCACCCGGCGCGGCCCGGGGTGGGGATGATGGCGGTGCTCGCCTCGGTCCCCATCGTCCCGTGCTGCATCTCCGGGAGCGACCGCCTGGGGCGGCGATGGCGTAGGGGAACGCGGGTGCGCGTCTGGTTCGGACCGGCGCGTCCGTGGCAGGACCTGGCAGGACCGGAGTCGGATCTCGTGCCCGGCCGCGCGCTGTACCAGCGGCTCGGCGAGGCGGTGATGCGGGAGATCGCGATCCTCAAGACCGGCCAGCAGACCGAGGCAGCACGCGGGGCGGCCTAGTCCGCCGTCCCCTATCTCGATACATCAAGGAGGCATCAGTCCATGCTGGACACATCGGAACAGACCCTCAACCCCGTGCCGGAGACGCCGGCCCGGGCGCTTGGATTCCCCGCGGTTCCCCTCAACTACGACGAGGAGGAGGAACTCACCCCCGAGAAGCGGGCGGAGCTCTTCGGTCACTACGAGGAGTCCCTGCGCTCCCTGGGCGAAGGCGAGATCGTCCGCGGCACCGTGCTCGCGGTGGACGAGAAGGAAGTGCTGGTCGACGTCGGCTTCAAGAGCGAGGGGGTCATCGCCCTCTCGGAGTTCCCCGATCCCGGGAGCATCAAGGTCGGCCAGATCATCGACGTCTTCCTCGAGAAGATGGAGAACCAGGACGGCTTGATCGTCCTGTCGAAGCAGCGGGCCGACTTCGTGCGCGTCTGGGACAAGGTCAAGGAAGCGCACGACAAGGGCGAGGTGGTGGAAGGGCGGCTGGTCCGCAAGATCAAGGGCGGCGTGGTGGTCGATCTCTACGGGGTCGAGGCGTTCCTGCCCGGCTCGCAGATCGCGCTGCGCCAGGTCCAGAACGTGGACAGCCTCCTCGGCCAGAACGTCTCGGTCAAGATCATCAAGCTCAACAAGCGCCGCCGGAACATCGTGGTCTCGCGCCGCGCCGTGCTGGAGCAGGAGCGCGACCGCATGAAGTCGTCGATCCTCAAGGATCTGGCGAAGGATCAGATCCGCGAGGGCGTGGTGAAGAACATCACCGACTTCGGGGCGTTCGTGGATTTGGGCGGCATCGACGGGCTCCTCCACATCACCGACATGTCGTGGGGGCGGGTCTCGCATCCCTCCGAGGTGGCGAAGATCGGCGACCGGGTGCGGGTCAAGGTGCTCAACTTCGATCCCGAGAAGGAGCGCATCTCGCTCGGCTTGAAGCAGCTCGAGCCCTATCCCTGGGAGGGCGTCGACGAGAAGTACAAGGTCGGCGACCGCATCAAGGGCCGGGTGGTCTCGATCACCGATTACGGCGCCTTCGTCGAGCTCGAGAAGGGCGTCGAGGGCCTGATCCACGTCTCCGAGATGTCCTGGACGCGGCACGTCCGGCACCCGTCGAAGGTGGTCAACATCGGCGACGTCATCGAGGCGGTCGTGCTCAAGGTCGACAAGGCCAACGAGAAGATCTCGCTCGGCCTGAAGCAGATCGAGCCCGATCCGTGGCTGACGCTGGATGAGAAGTACCCGCCCGGCATGCGGGTCAAGGGGAAGGTGCGCAACCTGACCAACTTCGGCGCCTTCGTGGAGCTGGAGGAGGGCATCGACGGTCTGGTGCACGTCTCCGACATGTCGTGGACCAAGCGCGTCGCCCATCCCAGCGAGGTGCTCAAGAAGGGTGAGACGGTCGAGGTGGTGATCCTGTCCATCGACAAGGAGCACCGCCGCATCAGCCTCGGCCTGAAGCAGGTCGGCGAGGATCCCTGGCCGCAGCTGGCGGAGCAGTTCCCGTCCGGCATGGAGCTGTCCGGGACCATCAACCGGCTCTTCGATCGGGGTGCGATCGTGGATCTGGGGAACGGCATCGAGGGCTTCGTGCCGCTGTCGCAGCTGGGCATCGACGACCTCAAGCGCCCCAACGACGCCTTCGAGACCGGCGAGCCGTTGACCATGAAGGTGACCCGCGTCGACGTCCCCAACCATCGCCTGATCCTCAGCGTCAAGGCATGGCTGGCCGAGCAGGACGACATCGCGCTCGCCGAGTGGACCTCGCGTCGCAACCAGGTGCGGGCGAAGATCGCGGCCAATCCACCGGCCGAGGAGCCGTCCGAGAGCCGGGGCGCGGCCAAGGGAGACGCCGTCCCGGAGGAGTGAGCCCAAGGGCGGAGACATCGCGAGCCGGGCGGCCCAGCGCCGCCCGGCTCGTTTCATCTAGGGCCCCAGGGAGCACCGACAGGGAGCACCGGGCGGCCCGTGCCCGTGATAGGGTGGCCGATCATGGATCGGCTGAGCGTGGGCTCCGCGGGTTGGGCCACGGTGGCCCTGGGTCTGGCTCTGGCGGGCGTGCGGGGGGCGGCCCCGGCGTGCGCCGAGGCGCTGCCGCCCGACCTCGCGGCCCTGGTCCGCACGCTCCCCGCCGATCGACTGGCCATCCCGCTCCGGCGCTACGAGACCACGCATCCGACGTCACCGGCGGCGGCGGACGCGGCCTTCCTGCTGGGTCAGCTGGAGTATGCCCGCGGCGAGTACCGGCCGGCGGCCGAGTCGTTCGCCCGCGCCGCGGCGCGCATCGCACCCGCCCGCAAGGCCGAGGCGCGCTACTGGGAGGGCCTGGCCTGGCTCGGGCTCGGCGAGACCGAGCAGACGCGCGCCGCCTTGGACCAGGTGGCGAGGGGCGGCGGCCCGCGCCGGCCGCTGGCGCTGCTCGGGGTGGCGCAGGCCTGGGAGCTGGCGCGCCAGCCGAGGCGCGTGGGGGAGACCCTCGCGGATCTGCTCGCCAGCGATCCCGCCGAGGCGGGACCGGCGGCACTGGCGATGGCGGCCGCCTCGAGCGAGCGCGACGGGGCCGACGGGCGCGCGCGCGCGGCCCGCGACCGCCTGCTCTCGCAGTATCCGCGCAGCATCGAGGCCGCCGAGGCGAGGCGGGCCGCCTTCGGTCCCGCGGACGACCGCGACGCGATCGGCGCGCGGCCCGGAACCGTGGCGGTCGTGATCGGCGCGTTCGTCGACGCGACGCGCGCCCGCGCGCTGGCCGCCGCGGCGCGCGCGGCCGGATTCCCGGAGGCCCAGGTGGTGAGCCTTGGGGCCGGCGTCGCCGCGGTCCACACGGTAAGGCTCGGCCTCTACCCGCACGCGGCCGAGGCGCGCCGCGCCGGCGAGCAGGCCGCCCTGGCGCTGGGCGTGACCTATGAGCTGACGCGGGCGCCTTAGACGCGGGCGCCTTAGCCTGGTGTCGTGCCGGGTGAGGCCGTATCCTTGCCGGCCTCATGCGCCCCCCGGTCTCCCACGCTGCCGCGGCCCCTCGCCGATGACGACCTCCGGACCCGAGCCGCCCGACCAGCCGTCGCTGCCCCTGGATGAGCCCGCCGCGGCCCCGGCCGCGACCGCCCCCGCGCGGGCCCCCCGGACCCGTGCGGCGAGCGCCACGCCGCTCATGGAGCAGTACCAGCGGGTCAAGCGCGAGAACCCCGAGGCGTTTCTGTGTCCGCGGGGCCGCGCTCCTCGGGCTCACCCTCACCTCGCGCAACAAGCAGGACCCCGCGCCCATCCCGATGTGCGGCATCCCATGGCATCAGCGGGACGCCTACGTGGCCCGGCTGCTGCGCCTCGGCCACAAGGTGGCGATCTGCGACCAGCTCGAGGACCCGGCGATGGCACGGGGCCTGGTGCAGCGCGGCGTCACCGAGGTGCTCACCCCGGGCTCGGTGGTGCGCGAGGGCTTCCTCGAGCCGGCGGCCAACAACTTCCTGGCGGCGCTCTGGCCGACGCCCGAGACGCTCGGGGTCTGCCTGGCGGACGCCTCGACCGGCGAGGTGAAGCTGGCCGAGGTGGCCTGGGGCGAAGCCGCGTCCTTCCTGTCGCGCGCGCGCGTCGCCGAGTGGGTGACCCCGGCCCCGGACGCGCTGGAGGACACGGTGGGCACTCGCCTCGCCGCCGCGATCCAGGGCCTGCCGGGGGCGGCCAGCCCGATCGCGGTCGGCGCGTTCCTCGACGCGTCCGCGCTCGCGTCGCGCTTCGGTGCCGCGGCGATGCGCGACCTGGCCGACCTGCCCGCGGCCCGCGCCGCCGCGGCGGCGGCGGTCGCCTACCTCGACCGCGTCCAGGGGGCGCCCGCCCGGCAGCTGACCCGCGTCGAGCGTTGGCGCGAGGAGCGCACCCTGCGCTACGACGCGGCGACCGCCCGGCACCTGGAGCTCTTCCAGCCCCATCCCGGCGGCGAGAGCCGGCACACGCTCTGGCATCACCTCAACCTCTGCGTCACCACGCTCGGCGCCCGCCGCCTGCGCGCCTGGCTCGAGCGCCCGCTGGTCGAGCCCACGGCCCTCGCGACCCGTCAGGCGGGGGTCGCCACCTGGCAGGCGGCCGGGACCGCGCGGGGCGGCTTCCGCGAGGCGCTCCGGGGCTTCCCCGACCTGGACCGCCTGGCGGCGCGCCTGGCCTGCGAGCGGGCCACGCCGCGCGATCTCGGGGCGTTGCGCGACGCGCTCGCGCGCCTGCCCGGACTCGCGGCCCGGCTCGACGGTTTGACCGGGCCGACCGTGCCCGGGGCGCGGACGGCGCTCGCCGGGGCTCCCGAGCTCCAGGGCCGGCTCGCGCGCGCGCTGGTGGACGATCCTCCCGTGACCTCGGGCGAGGGCGGCATCGTGCGGCACGGCTACGACGCGCACCGCGACCATCTCCACGAGCTCGCGCACCAGGGCAAACGCTGGATCGCCGAGCTCGAGTCCGCCGAGCGCGCGCGCACCGGGATCGGCACGCTCAAGGTGGGCTACAACCGCGTGTTCGGCTACTACCTCGAGGTGACGCGCGCCCACTTGGAGAAGGTGCCCGCCCACTACGAGCGGCGTCAGACCCTGACCGGGGCGGAGCGCTTCGTCACGCCGGAGCTCAAGGCGCGCGAGAGCGAGGTGCTGAGCGCCGAGGACAAGCTCAGGGCGCGCGAGCAGGAGTTGTTCGTCGCCCTGCGCGCGGAGGCGGCCCGCTCGGTGCCGCTGCTCCAGGGCGCGGCCGATGCGCTGGCGACGCTGGACGCCGAGGCCGATCTCGCCGAGGTCGCGGCCCGCTACGGGTGGGTGGTGCCCACCCTCACCGACTCCGACCGCCTGATGCTCGCGGGGGGGCGCCATCCGGTGGTGGAGCGTCTGCTGGCCACCGGCGAGTTCGTCCCCAACGACTGCGTGCTGGACGGCGCGAGCCGGCAGATCCTCCTGCTCACCGGCCCCAACATGGGCGGCAAGAGCACCTACCTCCGCCAGGTGGCCCTGTGCGTGCTGCTCGCGCAGATGGGCTCCGCGGTCCCCGCCGAGCGCGCCGAGGTCGGGGTCGTCGACCGCCTGTTCACCCGGGTCGGGGCCTCCGACCGCCTGGGCGCGGGCCAGAGCACCTTCATGGTCGAGATGCGCGAGACCGCCGACATCCTGCGGGCCGCGACCGAGCGCTCGCTCGTCCTGCTCGACGAGCTGGGACGGGGGACCGCCACCTACGATGGGCTCGCGCTGGCCTGGGCGGTGACCGAGTTCCTGCACGCGGCCGAGGGCCCGCGGCCGCGCACCATCTTCGCCACGCACTACCACGAGCTCACCCAGCTCGCCCAACGCCTGCCGCGCCTCGCCAACATCCAGGCGACGGTGCGCGAGTGGGGCGACGGCGTGGTCTTCCTGCACCGGATCGGCGAGGGTGCGGCGGATCGCTCGTACGGCATCCACGTGGCCCAGCTGGCCGGGCTCCCCGAGGCGGTGCTGGCGCGCGCCCGTGAGGTGCTGGCCGAGCTCGAGGCCGAGCGCACCGTCGAGCATCTCGAGCCGGGCGCCGCACGCGCCCGGGGCGCCGCCCCCCAGGCGCCGGTCGCGCCGGCTCAGGACCCGCTGGCCGCGCGCCTGCGCGGGCTGACGCTCGAGACCTTGACGCCGCTCGCGGCGCTCAACCTGCTCGCGGCGTGGAAGCGCGAGGTGGAGGGGCGCGGCTGACGGCCCGGCGAAGCGCCGCCGCGGCTAGGCTTCCGTGGCCGTCCCGGTCAGGGACGCGACCGCTTCATCGATCGTGCCGTGGTGCCCGAACACGTTGATGAGCCGGGTCGTCACCAGGAGATTGGTCATCCTGTTCTGCAGCCCGCACAGCCTGATCTCGACGTGCCGGCCCACGGATTCCTTGTGCGCGTTGATGAGGACGCTCAAGGCCGACGAGTTCATCATCCCGCAGTGCGAGAGGTCGAGCACCAGCCGCGTGGAGCCGCCGGCCATCTCATCGGCGATCGCCTGCTGGAGCTCGTCGGTCTCGTCACCGCCGTAGAAGTCCCCGATCACCCCGAGCACGCTGACGTTGCCGATCGCCTTGCGACGGATAGCCATGATTCGCCCTCCTCGGACGCAGGTCGTGGACCCGACCGCCGCAGGACCCACCGGCCGCATACAATTCCTACTCCCGCGGCTCGGCGAGCGCCACCCTTCCTTGGGATGGGGGGCGGTGCCGGCGGCCGCGCGCCCGCCGCTGATCCTAGCGCCCGACCGCCAGGCGGGCGGCGCGCGCCAGGTCGGAGTCCGGGGTCGTGGCGGCGAACCGGGCCGCCGCGGCCCGCAGGCGCGGGTCCTTGGCGCCGGCGGCCGCGTCCAGCGCCAGCCAGGCGAAGCGCTCGACCGCCTGCGGGTACCCGGCCCGGTCGAGGAAGGCCGCCAGGGTCTCGGCCGCCTCCGGGTGTGGGCCGAAGGACTTGGGCGCCTTCCACAGCGCCCGCGCCGCCTCCGCGCGCACGCCCTCGGCGCGGTCGGTGAGCGCCGCGAGCAGCCGCACCCGCAGGCTGTCGCGCAGCGGCAACGTCGCCATGCGAGACGGCCGCTCGGGGGTCGCGTGCTCGACGCCGGCCACCACCAGGTTGACCCCCAGCGCCAGGACCGCCTGCTCGCGCACCGCCTCGGGCGAGCGGAACGAGGCGCGCAGGATCTCCTGCGCCTTGGCGCGCGCGCCGCGCGCGGCCGACCGGTTGGGATCGAGCGCGGGGGCCGCGCGCGCCAGGACCAGGATCCCGGCCAGGTCGAGCGCCAGCCCCAGCGCCAGGGCGCGCGCCACGCGCGCGGGGCTCACCCGCCCTCTGGCCGCCACGAGGGCGCCGAGGCCGGCGCCGAGCAGCGGGAGCCCGGCCCATCCGGTCGGCGAGAGCGCCCGCGCAAGCAGGGCCTCGAGGAGGGTGGCCTGCGCCCACGGGCCGGGCCGGCCCAGCAGGGCCGCGAGTGCCACCGCCAGGAGCGGCAGGAGCAGCGCCCCCGAGAGCACGGCGCCGGTGAGCGGGGAGGGAGGTCGTGGCCCGCGAGCGGGGGCGACCGGCGCGGGGTCCGGGTCCGGCTCGCCCGGGCGTGTCACCGGGCGTCGGTCAGCACGTCGAGGCAGTTCTCGTAGCGGCCGAACGAGGGCATGAGGTAGACGCCGTTCGCCATCCCCTTGCAGGCCGCGAGCAGCTCGCGGGCGAGCTCGACGCCGATCTTCTGACCCTCGTTGCCGGCCTGGTGCATCCGGGCGCGGATCCAGTCCGGGACCAGGATGCCGGGCACCTCGTTGTGGAGGAACTCGGCGTGCCGGAACGACTGGAGCGGCAGGATGCCCACCAGGATCGGGATCTCGGTGAGCCCGCTCAGGCGCTCGACGAACCGCTTCCAGCAGTCCAGCTCGTAGACCGGCTGGGTCATGACGAACTGCGGACCGGCGTCCAGCTTGCGCCGGACGTATTCGAACTCCTGATCCAGGTCGGGGGCGGTGGGGTTGACGCCGCAGCCGACGGCGAATCCCGTCGCCGCGCCGATCGAGGTCCCGGCCAGGTCGGTGCCGTGGTTCATCCCGTGGACGATGCGCATGAGCCCGGGCGCGTCGGTGTCGAACACCGCCGTGGCGTTCGGGTAGTCGCCCAGGCTCGGCGGGTCGCCGGTCAGGCACAGGATGTTGCGGATCCCGAGCGCGTGCGCCCCCAGCAGGTCGCTCTGCAGCCCCATGAGGTTCCGGTCGCGGGTGGTGAAGTGGAGGATGAGCTCGAGCCGCGGGAAGTGCAGGTGGATCTGATAGGCCAGCGCCATCGCGCTCATCCGGATGCGGGCCAGCGGCGAGTCGGCGATGTTGACGCAGTCGACCCCGCGCTGCGCCATCAGCCGGGCCGCCTCCATCACCTTGGTGGTGTTGATGCCGCGCGGCGGATCGATCTCGACGCTCACCACGAACTTCTCGCGCAGCATGCGCAGCAGCGCGGGCTCGGCGACCACCTCCGGCACCGCCACCGGCGCGGGCGCGGCCTCGAGCACGCGCACCTCGGCACCCGGGGAGAGCCGTTCGGCGGGCAGATGCAAGGCGAGCCGGTCGCGCATGGCCTTGACGTGCGCCGGCGTCGTCCCGCAGCAGCCGCCGACGATGCGCACGCCGAGGTCGACCGCGCGGGCGGCGAAGTCGGCGAAGTACTCGGGGCTCGACAGGTAGAGGTAGCGCCCCTCGACCATCTGCGGCAGGCCGGCGTTGGGCATCGCCGAGACCGGCGTGCCCTCGGCCGCGCGCACCATCTCCTCCAGCACCTCGAGCGTCGGCTGCGGGCCGACGCCGCAGTTGACGCCGACCACCGCCGCCCCGGCCTGCTTGAGCATCTGCACCGCGAGCGTCGGCGTGTGCCCGTAGAGCGTCTTGCCGTCGGTGCCGAAGGTCATCTGGGCGATGACCGGCAGGTCGAGCGTGACGCGGCGCACCGAGCGGAGTGCCGCCAGGATCTCGTTCAGGTCCTGGAAGGTCTCGAGGATGAACGCGTCGCAACCGCCCTCGAGGAGTCCCTCGGCCACCGCGCGGAAGTGCGCCTCGGCCTGGGCGGCGGCGATGTGGCCGAAGGGCTCGAGCGGCTTGCCCAGCGGACCGATCGAACCGGCCACGAAGGCGTTGATGCCGACGATCTCACGCGCCGCGCGGGCGACCTTCACCCCCTGGCGCGCGATCATCCCCACCTCCTGCTCCAATCCATGAGGAGCCAGGCGTACCGCGTTGGTGCCGAAGGTGTTGGTCTCGATCATCTCGGCCCCGGCCGCGAGGTAGTCGCGGTGGACCGACTCGATCAGGGCCGGCCGGCTGAGGTTGAGCTCGTCGAAGCTCTCCGAGAACGGGATGCCGCGCCCATAGAGCAACGTCCCCATGGCCCCGTCGGCGACCAACGGACCCTGGGCGAGGCGTTCGAGGAGGGGCGCGAGCATGGCGCGGCACTCTAGGTCCTGGGTGGCGCGGCGTGCAAGGCGCGGGCGGGCGCGTGCGCGGGCGCGTGGTGGCCGCTGGGCAGCGGGAGCGGCGAGGGCCAGGGCTCCCGGCGGGTCACTCGGCCCCGCATCCGGCGGGGCCGAGTTCTATCGAGGGCGAGCTCCGCCATCCCTGGCTCCCGCTCGCCCTCGACGCCCCGCCGGAAGCCCTGGCCCTCGCCGCTCCCGCCCTCGGGCACTGGGTGCCCGGATGGACCGCGCACATCGCTCCGCCGCCCTGGCCCTCGCCGCTCTCGCTGATGCCCACTCGTGGTTCGCCCGCTCGTGGTTCGATTGGCCCGCCTCCACGCCGCTGCTATAGTGCGCGGCCGTGACTCCGAGCCTCCGCGGCGCGGCCCTGCCGGCGCTGCTCCTGCTGGCGTTCGCCTCGGCCTCGGCCGCGGCCACCCCGACCCTCTCCCTGGACCAGATCCACCCCGGGCAGAAGGCCGTCGTCAAGACCGTCTTCACCGGGAACGCGATCGAGGACTTCGACGCCGAGATCGTCGGCATCCTGAAGGGCGGACGCGCCGAGGGGGACCTGATCGTCGCGCGCGCGACCAGCGAACGGGTGGTGAAGAGCGGCATCGCGCAGGGCATGAGCGGCTCGCCGGTCTACGTGGAGGGCCGGCTCATCGGGGCGCTCTCGAGCGGCTGGTCGTTCACGCGCGAGCCGCTGTTCGGCGTGACCCCGATCGGCGAGATGCTCGCGGTGCTGGATCAGCCCTCGCGGCCGGACACCACCGGCACCGCCGGGCCGACCGGCCTCGAGGGCGGCATCGCGAGCCCCGGAGCCCGGGTCCGCTATGGCGAGCTGCGCTGGGACGACGCGCCGCCGCCCGACCGGTCCGGCGCGCACGACGACCCCGCGGTGACCACGACCGCCTCGCCGCTCCCGGTACCACTCGGCCTGCCGCTGGCGTGCACCGGCCTTCATCCCGGGGCGCTCGCCGAGGCGCGCCGGCTGCTGGAGCCGCTCGGTCTCGCGGTCACCCCCGGCGGGCGCGCGCCGGCCGGCGGCCCGGTCGCCGACTCGCTCCGGCCGGGCTCGGCGGTGGCGGTGGACGTGATGACCGGCGACCTCGAGGTCTCGGCCATCGGCACCCTCACCTGGCGCGAGGGCGACCGCGTGCTGCTCTTCGGTCACCCGCTGTTCCAGTCCGGCGACGTGCGGTTGCCGCTCTCGACCGCCGAGATCGTCACCATCGTCGCCAGCGACCTCACCTCGTTCAAGCTCGGCGCCCGCGGGCGGCCGGCCGGGACGCTCGACCAGGACCGCCGCACCGCGATGGCCGGCCGGATCGGCCGCGCGCCGCGGCTGCTGCCGATCGCGGTCGAGATCGGCGGCTCTACGCCGCGACACTTCTCGTTCGCCACCATTGAGGACCGAGCCCTGGCGCCCCAACTGGTGGGGCTCGCCGCCCTCAACAGCTTCATGGAGTCGGGCGGTGGCGGCGGCAACCAGACCGTGCGCTGGACGCTCCGGCTTTCGCGGCGCGACGGCCCGCCGCTGGTGCTGGCCGACGTGGCGGCGGGCGAGGCCCCGGCGGCCGAGGCGGCGGGGGCGATCGCCGCGCCGCTGCGGTTCCTCTTCAACAGCCCCTACGGCGCGCCCCGGCTCTCGGGCATCGAGGTGGCGATGACCGCGACCCCCGACCGCGAGGAGTGGACGCTCCGCTCGGCCCGTCTCCTCGACGCCGCGGTGCGGCCGGGCGGCACCCTGCGGGTCGAGTGCGAGGTGGAGCGCTGGCACGGCCCGCGCAAACGCGTGGCGCTGGACGTGCCGGTTCCCGAGGAGATGCCGGATGGCCACTGCGTGCTCTGGCTCGGCGGCGGGCCCGAGTTGTCGCGCTACGAGGCGACACGCCTCCCGGGACGCTACCGCCCCACCTCGCTCGCGGACGGCTGGCGACGCATCGGCGACCGCCGTCCGGGCGACGCGCTCTACGGCACGCTGTTCGCGAGCGCTCCCGAGGTGACCCGCGAGGAGCGGGACTATCCCGAGCTGCCGGTGTCGGCGCTGGCGATGCTGGCCGGCGGCCAGAGCGCCGGCGACGGCGGTCGCCGTGGTGACGCCGCCCGGCTCGGCGAGCAGCGCATCCCCTTCGCGGGCGCGGTCCGCGGCGAGCTGCTGCTCTCGGTGCTCGTGGATTCGAAGGCCCCCTGAGCTCGAGCCCCCGACCCGAAACCCCCGGAGGATCCGTGAGCATCCGCCTTGCGCCGTCCCATCCCGCCCGCCTGCCGCGCCGCGCCCTGCTCGGCGTGGTCCTGGCCCTGGCGCTCACGGCCTCAGGCCGGGCGCGCGCCGCCGAGACCCAGTGGTGGGTCACCGACCAGCCCGAGGACTACGCGAGCGCCACCGCGCACGGACTGGTGGTGCGGCCGGACGGCGCGCTCGAGCTGGGACCGGCGGCGCGCTTCACGGCGGCCGAGAGCCTGAGCGTGGCCTGGGCGGTGGTGCCGATGAAGGACGGCTCGGTGGCGGTGGCGGGCGACCGCGGCACCATCCTGCGCTTCGGCGAGGGCGCGGGGTTCCGCGTGCTGGCCCGGCTGCCGGTGGGCCAGGTCCTGTCGCTGGTGGCGGACGGCGACGCGCTGCTCGCCGGCACCGGTCCCGAGGGGCTGATCTACCGCATCGGCGCGCGCGGCGACACCACGCTGGTCGCGCGCACCGGCGAGCGCTACGTCTGGGGGCTGGCGCCGGCACCGGGCGGCGGCTGGTACGCCGCGACCGGGACCAAGGGCCGGCTGCTGCGGGTGCGCGGCACGGAGGTGCGGACCGTGCTCGACACCGAGGAGAGCAATCTGGTGTCGCTGATCGCCGACGGTCGCGGGGCGGTGTACGCGGGCGGCGATTCGAAGGGCCGGATCTACCGCGTGACCGGCGACCGCGAGCGGCGCACGGTGTTCGACGCCACCGAGGACGAGGTGCGGGCCCTCGCCTTCGGGCCGGATGGCGCGCTGTACGCCGCGGCCCTGAGCGCCACCGCCGTCAGCGACGACGACGGCGACGCCACGACGCGCCCCGCGCCGGTGAAGAGTGCCGTGAGCGGCGGGCGCGCGGTCCTCTACCGGATCGTGCCCGACAGCGTCGCCGCCTCGGTGTGGACCTCACCGCAGCCGTTCGTGTTCGCGCTCGCCGGGACCAAGGGCGGCGTGGTCGCCGCAACCGGCAACAAGGCGGCGCTCTACCTGGTGGAACGGACCACCGGCGCCACCCAGTGGCTCCAGGGTCCGCAGGGGCAGATCACGGCACTGGCCACCGACGCCGCCGGGCGGGTCTACGCGGCCACCTCGAATCCCGCCGGGCTGTGGCGCGTGGGGCCCGGACGCGCCGCCGCGGGCGAGATGCTCTCGCCGCTGCTCGACGCGCGGCGCTTCGCGCGCCTGGGCGTGGTGCGCTGGCGCGGCGCGGCGGGGGGCAGCTCGCTCGCCCTGGCCACCCGCAGCGGCAACTGCGACCCGCTCGACTCCACCTGGAGCGAGTGGACGCCCGGCCGTGAGGACGCCCACAGCGAAGCACCCCCCGCCCGCTACTTCCAGTGGCGGCTGACCGCGACCGGCGGTGCGCCGCACATCGACGCGGTCGAGGCGGCCTGGCGCGAACGCAACCTGGCGCCGCGCGTCGAGGAGCTGACGGTGGCCCCGCAGGGGGAGGGCTTCAAGGAGGGCGCGATGAGCCCGCGCTCGGACGCGGTGACCCAGACCCTGCCGGGTGGACAGAAGGTGGAGTACTCCCTGCCGGCGCCGACCGCGGCACGGGCGATGCGGGGCCTGCCGGCGTTCGCCCATGGGCTGCGCACGCTCCAGTGGCGCGGCAGCGATCCCAACGGCGACCCGCTGCGCTACGCGGTGGAGGTGAGGAGCGAGGGCGGCGGCGACTGGATCAAGGTGGACGACGACCTGGACGCCAGCGCCTTCACCTGGGACACCAACGGCCTTCCCGACGGCCGCTACCGGGTGCGCGTGACCGCCAGCGACGAGGCCGCGAACGCCCTGGGCGAGGGGCTCACCACCCAGGTCATCAGCGCCCCGCTCACCATCGACAACACCGCCCCGGTGGTCGGCGAGCTCGCGGTCTCGCCCGAGCGGCGGGCCATCGCCATCGCCGGGCACGCGGAGGATGCGGCCAGCACCCTGAGCCGGATCGAGGCGGCGCTCGACAACGGCGACTGGCGAATCGTCTCCCCGGACGGAGGCCTGGCCGACGCGCGCGCGCTGTCGTTCCACGCGCGCATGACCGACGTCGAGCCGGGCGAGCACACGCTGTCGCTGCGCGCGGTGGATGCGGCGGGCAACACCGCCACGCGGGCGGCGCACGTCACCGTCGCCAAGGCCCCCTGAACCCCGGCGACGTGCCGGAGCGTCGCGGATCGGGCTCCGGCGAACGCGAGGCGCGCGAGCCGCGCGGCACCGCGGCCGGCGCGGCCCCGGTCGCGGGCCCCGGCGACCGCGGGCGCCACGGCGGGCTCGAGCTGATGGTGCTCGGCACCGGCCTCGTGTTCACGCTGACCCTGATGGGCCGGCTCGAGTCGTGGTCGCTCGGGCTCGGCAGGTTCCAGGCGCTCTACGCGGCCGCGTTCGCCTGCTTCGCGCTGGCGATGCTGCGCCTCCGCTCGGCCTCGCCCGCGCGGGCGGCGTGGCTGGTCTTCGCGGTCGCGGCGGCCGCCCGGCTGGCGCTGCTGCCGGCGCCGCCCTCGCTCTCGGACGACGTCTATCGGTACGTCTGGGAGGGGAAGGTGGTGGCGGCCGGCCTCGACCCGTACCACCTGAGCCCGCGCGACCCCGCCCTGGCGGCGCTGCGCGACGCCTCGCTCTACCCGCGCATCAACCATCCCGAGCTCGCCACCCTCTACCCGCCGCTCGCCTTGGCCGGATTCGCCCTGGTGGCGCGGCTCTCGCCGACGGTGACCGCGATCAAGCTGTGGGTGATCCTCCACGACCTGGCGCTGGTGCTCCTGCTGCTGGCGTGGGCGCGATCACGCGGCTTAAGCCCGCTCGGGGTCATCGCCTACGCGTGGAATCCGCTGGTGCTGGTGGAGTACGCGGGCAGCGGCCACAGCGACCCGACGGCGCTGGTCTGGCTCATCGCCGCGCTGATGTGGGCCGGGCGCCGCCCGGTGGCGGCCGCGCTGGCGCTGACGGTGGGCGTGCTGGTCAAGCTGGCGCCGCTCGTGGCGTTGCCGGCGCTGCTGCGCGGCTGGCCGTGGCGCGCGCGGCTCGTGGCCCTCGCCGCCACCGGGCTCGGGCTCGGGGGGTTCGTCGCGCTCACCCGCGGCGCGGATTCCGGGCTCACCGCCTATGCGCGGACCTGGGCCAACAACGAGCTGGCGTTCCACTATCTGTCCCGGCTGGTCCCCGATCCCCTCGCGGCCCGGGGCTGGGCCCTGGCCCTGCTGGTACTGGCGGTGGTCGTGGCGGCGTGGGGGAGGCCGGACGCGGCGCGCGCCACCCGCGTCGGGATGCGCTTAGGCTTCGTGCTCACGCCGGTCGCCCACCCGTGGTACCTGGGATGGGCGATGGCCCTGGAGCCGTTGGCCCCCTCGGCGCCGTGGCTCTTGCTTTCGTTCACCGCGATCCTATCCTATGGCTGCGCCGCTGGCGCTGGCCTTAGGCCTCGCCTGGGCGTCCCGCCGGCGGGCGGCGGCCGCAACGCGGGCCTAGTGTCCCGTCCCAGAAGTACCTTGACCACAAAGGCTGCCGCTGAGCCCGGCGGACAAGGCGCGACGACGAAGTCGTATCAGTGAGATACGTCGAGGAGGAGCAACGCAGGCCGCCGGGATGCAGCGGCAGCCGACTGGCAAGGTACTTCTGTAACGGACACTAAGGAGACGCGCGGCATGTTCGAGGGATGGCTCGCGGCGGTGCGCCAGGAGGCCTCGGGTGGCCAGGCCCTCGAATCGGTCCGGGCCCTGGCGCGCTTCCACCGGGTGCAGGCGAGCCCCGGCTACGATGAGGCCGCCGACTGGCTCGCGCGCCGGCTCGAGTCCTACGGGCTGGCCGTCGAGACCACCCACGTCCCCGGCGACGGGCACACCCGGATGCTCGGCTACCTGATGCCCGAGGGCTGGGCGTGCACGCGGGCGGTGGCCACGCTGGTCGCGGGGGATCGGCGCGCACCGCTCTGCGATTACGAGGCCGAGCCGCTGTCGCTGGTGCTGCGCAGCGCTAAGGCCCGCGGACGCTACGCGATCGTCGCGGTGGAGGACGGCACCCGCGAGGAGGACTACCGCGGCGTCGACGTGGCCGGGAAGGTGGTGCTCACGCGCGGCGCGGTCCAGCGCGTGCACGAGCGGGCGGTGGTGGAGCGCGGCGCCGCGGGGATCCTGTCGCACGGCCGGCGCCTCCTGCCCCCGGTGCGCGAGCGCTGCGACGACCCCGAGGCCCTGGCCTACACCTCGTTCTGGTGGGGCGAATCGGATCCGCGCGGCTGGGGGTTCGTGCTCTCGCCGCGCGCCGGGCTCGCCCTGGCCGAGCGTCTCGCCGCCGGGGCCCGCCTCGAGCTCGAGGTGGAGATCGACGCGCGCCGGTTCCCGACCCCGATCCCGCTGGTGTCGGCGAGCCTGGCGGGGGACCTGCCGGGCGAGGTGCTGATCCTCGCCCACCTCTGTCACCCGCGGCCGAGCGCCAACGACAACGCCTCGGGGGCGGCGGCGGCGCTCGAGGCGGCGCGCACGCTGGCGCGGCTCGCCGCGTCCGGCGAGTGGTGCCCCCCGAGACGCAGCGTCCGGTTCCTGTGGGTGCCGGAGATGGCCGGCACCTATGCCTGGCTGGCGCAGGACCCGGCGCGCGCGCGCGGCGTGGTCGCGGCGCTCAACCTCGACATGGTCGGGCAGGATCAGGAGCGCTGCGGCAGCACGCTGCTGATCGAGCACCCGCCGTGCTTCGCGGCGTCGTTCGCCGAGGAGTTGCTGCGGCGCATCCGCGCGCAGGCGGTCGACTGGGTGCCGTCCTACTCGGGGCCCGGGCACTACTCGATGACGCGGATGGGGGAGGTGCCCTACTCGGGCGGCAGCGATCACTACGTCCTGATCGACCCGGCGACCGGGATCCCCTGCCCGATGCTGATCCAGTGGCCCGACCGCTACTACCATTCCTCGCACGACACGCCGGACAAGACCAGCCCGGCCTCGCTGGCGCTCGCGGTGCGGTGTGCCGCCACCTTCGCGGCCTTCGTGGCCGGCGCCAGCGGGCCGCGGCTCGAGTGGCTCGTGGGTGCCGTAGGCCGCGGCGCGCGGCGCCGGCTGCTGGCCGCGGTGGACGAGGTAGCACCCGGGCGCGCCATCGCCCGCGAGCGCCTGCGCGGCGAGCAGGCGCTGGCGAGCCTGCGCCGCCTCGGCGCGGCGCCGGCGGCGATCGGCGCCGCGCGCGAGGCCCTCGCGGCGTTCGCGGCGCGCGAGCTGCCGGGCGGCACGACCGACCAAGCCCCACCCAATGCCCCACCCAATGCCCCACCCGTGGCCGGCCATCCCGAGCGTCCGCGCCGGGCGCTGCCGGTGCCGATCCACGGCCAGCGCCATCTGCTCGCCGGGTGGGACCGCCTGCCGCCCGCGGCGCGCGAGGCCTGGCGCGCGGCGGAGGACGGCGTGAGTGACGCGCTGACGCTGGCCGACCTGGCCTGGTATGCCTGCGATGGCACCCGCAGCATCGACGAGATCGCCCGTCTGGTCTGGCTCGAGACCGGGCGGCACGAACCCGAGTTCATCGCCGAGACCTTCGCCCGCACCGCCTCGATCGGCCTCTCCGGCCACGCGGGCGACGCGCCGGACCTCGAGGAGGCCCCATCCAGACCCGCCGCACCCGATACGGCTACGCGCTGAGGCTGGACCCCGGCGAGGAGATCATCGCGGCCCTCACCGCGTTCGCGACCACCGAGGGCGTGCGGGCCGGGCTCATCTCCGGCCTGGGTGCGGTGGGCGAGACCGAGCTCGGCTTCTTCGTGCGCGCGACCGGCACCTACGTGACCCGGACCTTCCTGGGCGAGCACGAGATCGGCTCGCTCACCGGCAACTTCAGCGAGCTGGACGGCCAGCCCTTCCCGCACTGCCACGCCGTCATCGCCGGCGAGGACTTCGCCGCCCACACCGGCCACCTGTTCCGCGGCGTGGTGACCGTGACCTGCGAGGTCCAGGTGGTGACCGACCCCGAGGTGCTCAGACGGGTGCGCCGTCCCGACCTGGGGTTCAACCCGCTCGACCTCGAGGCCTGACCGCCGGAACCCACGACGCCCCGAAGCGGACGCGCTCCGGGGCGTCGGATCGATGCGGCGGACGTCGCTAGTGGGTGGTGTCCGCCTTGGCGGGGGTAGTGTCGGGGGCGACCGGCGTGGCCGGTGCCGCCGGGCGCGCGGCTTTGGCGGGGGCGGCGTCCGTCGCGTTCTCGTACTTGCTGAGCGGCTCGAGCGTCGCCTTGCGGATCATCGCCTTCTTGCCGGGGTTGGGTCCGCCCGGGCCCTGCGGCGTGGTGGGATCGGCACCCAGGGCGACGATCTTGTCCACGACGTCCATCCCCTTGATGACCATGCCGAACACGGTGTAGCCGCCCTTGTCGAGAGACGGCTGCGGCGCCACGTCGATGAAGAACTGGCTGCCGCTCGAGGCCCGGTCCGGGTTCGCGTTGTCCGGCTGGCGCGCCGTAGCGACCGACCCACGCAGGTGGTGGAGCTTGATCTCGGCCGGGACGGTGTACCCCGGGCCGCCGATCCCGTCGTTGCCGGGGTCGGCGTCCTTGCTGTTGGGGTCACCCCCTTGGATCATGAAGTCCGGGATCACGCGATGGAAGCAGGTCGAGTCGTAGAAACCCGACCTCACCAGCTTCTTGAAGTTGGCCACCGTCTTGGGCGCATCGGCCTCGGCGAACTTGATGACGATGGTGCCGAGCACGGTCTGGAGCACGGCCACCTGGGGCCCGGCGGCCGGGCGGGTGACCGCCGGCGCGCGGGTGGTCAGATTCGCCGGCGCGTTCGCGGCCGGCTGGGCGCTCGCGCCCGCGGCGGCGAGCAGGATCACGCCCGCGGACAGGATGCGAAGCATGCGTTTCCTCCATGGAATGCGTCGGGCGGGAGACCCGGACGCGAAGGCGCGAAGTCTAGAGAGGGAAGGTCGCGAGGGTCAAGCCGCGCCATGAGCCGGAGCGCCGACGACGCCAAGGAGTTGTCATGCCCGCCTTGCCTCCGCTCGCGATCGCGCCGGGTGCCACGCGTGGCGAGCGCGGAGCGTTCCCGGACCTACGCGAGAGTTGCTATAATGCGTCCCCGCGCGGAGGCGTGAGCGTCCGCCGCGGCGCGCCGGACGTCACCCGGCCAGCGCGATCACGCCCCACTGGCGACCGGTGAGGCCGTGGTCGCGCCGGTGTGAGAAGTAGAGACTCGGCTCGCAGGCGGTGCAGGCGCCGGTGTCGTGGATCGCGGACGCCGCGACGCCGGCGGCGACCAGCCGCATCCGCGCCGCGGTGGGCAGATCGAGGTACCGGGTCCCGTCGACGTCGCGCAGCGCGGCGGCGGGGAAGCGGGCGGCGACCTCGGGACCGACGACGTAGCAGCAGCCCCGGATGCACGGGCCCAAGTGGACGCTCACCTGGGACGGTGGGACCCCGGCCGCCGTACAGACGGCCGACAGCGCGCGCTCGGGCGCGCCCTCGGCGGTGCCCCGCGGCGACGGCGCCGGGGGCGTGGTAGAGGATGGGCAGGCAATCGGCGGCGGTCACGGCGAGGGCCAGGCCCGGGGTCGTGGTCACCAAGCCATCGCAGTCGGGGTGCAGACCTGGGGCGCGGGCCGGCCGGACGACGGCGCCGTGCACCTGACCGGCGTTGGCGAGGCGGGCCGGATCGACGCCGAGGGCGGTGAGCAGACGACGGCGGTTCTCCGCGACCGCCGCGGGGCGATCGCGGGTGGAGCGACCGAGATTGAGCGAGTGATACGGGCCTTCACTGACGCCGCCGCGGCGGGTGGAGAAGGCGAGGATGGCTTGGGTGGCCGGGCGCCAGCGCCACGCCGGGACGAGGTCGTCCAAGTCGAGGGTCCACATGAGCGCGGCACCGTAGAGAAGCAGGTCGCGCCGCGTCAAGGCTTGGGCGGGGCGCCCAGGATCGGGGGAGCTGGGGTGAGCGCACGCAGACCGTTGGTGATCGCGATGATGGTCGTGACCCTCGGGGCCGGAACCGGCAGCGGTGCCACCCCGCCGGCCGCGAAGTCCCCGCGGGCCAAGGCGCCGGGCGCGGGTGGCGGCGGTCCGGTCGTGGCGGTGGTCGGGCCCTTGCGCGTCGAGGCGGCGGAGCTCGACCAGCAGGTCGCCAAGGCCCTCGAGGCCTACCGCGCGCGCAATCACGCGGAGATCGACGCCCAGCTCCAGCCGTTGGTCCGGCGCCAGGTGCTGGAGAATCTCATCCGCCAGCGCCTGCTCGCCCTGGAGGGCCGGCGGCGCGGGATCAGCGTCAGCGACGCCGAGGCCGACGCCCAGATCCGCCGGGACCCCGCGTTCCAGCACAACGGGGTGTTCGACGAAGCCAAGTACCTCGCCATCAAGGCGTCGAACCCGGGGGCCTACGCGGCGGCGATGACGCAGGTGAAGGATGCGCTGGCCGCCCGCAAGGCGAGCGAGCAGATGGAGCGCGACACCAAGCCCGACGATGCCGCCATCCGCGCCGAGCTGGAGCGGACGCTCACCCGCGCCACCCTCGATTTCATCTCGCTCCAGTGGAAGGACTTCACCTCGGCCCCCGAGCCGCGCGAGAGCGAGATCCTGGCCGCGTACGCCGCCGATCCCACGCGGTTCCGCCGCCCGGAGCAGGCGACGCTCAGCGTCATCGCCGTCGACCGGCCGGCGCTGACGGACTCGGCCGGCGCCAGCGACGCCGGCGTGCGGGCCTGGGAGCAACGGATGCGCGGCCGCGCCGACAGCGCGCTGGCCGCGATCCGCGCCGGGGCCCACTTCTCGGAGATCGGCGCCCTCTACGGCGGCGTCAAGCAGCGCATCACGCTGCGCCGGAACCTGCTCCCGGCCTTCTGGCGGGGCAGCGCTCACGATGTCGCGTCGGTGTTCGCGGCCGTGGCCGGCACGGTCCTGCCCGAGCCGGTCCGCGCCACCTCTGGCTGGGTGCTGGTGCGCGTGGACGCCATCACCCCGGAGCACACGGCCCCCCTGCGCGAGGTCGCGAAGGAGATCCGGGCCGGGCTGCGCGCCAGCGCCAAGGCCCGCCAGGACGAGCGGGAGCTGCGCGCGCTCTACGCATCCGGGCGCGAGAGCCTGCGCGGCGAGGGCTATCACCTCCGCTACGCGATCGCCGACACCGCCTCGTTCCCGCCCGGCGAGCCGACCGCCCAGGACCTCGAGCGCTATTACCGGGCGCACCTGGCGGACTACTCCTCGTACGACAAGGCGACCGGAACCGTGGTGGAGCGTCCGCTGGCGGAGGTCCGCGACGACCTGCGGGCCCATTGGTCGACCGAGCGACGGCGTGAGCGGACCCGCGACGCCGCCGACCGCCTGCGCGACGCCTGGAGCCATGGTCGTCGCGACCCGGCGCTCGAGCGGAGCATGACCCGGTTCCGGGAGATCGGTCCGGTCCCGGCGGGGGCCGACCTCGATAGTGGCTGGGTCGGCCCCGAGCTGGGCACGGCGCTGGCCGCCCGCGGCGGCAACCCCGGCGCCGAGATGCTCGCCATCCCCAGCGGCCTGTTGGTCTACCAGCTCCTGGACGTCGTCCACGACTACACGCCCACGTTCGACCAGGCCCGGCCGCGGCTCCTGCAGCAACTCGCCGAGCGACAGGCCGCCGAGGAGCAGACCGCCGCCCAGGCCGCCTTCGCGAAGGATCCCTCGCCCTATCGCCTGCCCGACCGGATGGAGTTCACCCGGATCCTGGTCGAGCCGACCCCGCCCGAGAACGTCACGCTGACCCGGGCCGAGGTCGAGCGCTATTACCACGAGCACGTCAACGAATTCTCGGTCCAGGAGATCGTCCACATCCGCCACATCCTCATCAGCCCGGCGGGCCCGGGGGCCGC
>VBPB01000380.1:5397-11340 GCA_005893365.1 Candidatus Eiseniibacteriota bacterium | reverse complement strand
ATTGTGCCAAAACTCCGCTGACGGAAAACCATTCCAAAATCGAGCGGTTGATCGTACGCACCGATTATGGGACGCGGTCATCGAGCTAGCGTCCGGATCATGATTGTGCGTTCTCGAAATTCATCCGTGTTGATTCTGCTCGTGTTTCCTCCATGGGTGATCGCCGTCGTCCACCAAGGGTAGGGCCGCTCCGAGACGAGATTCAGCCTGCCTTCGTGTCGCCGACTCGGCCAAAATTGAACCTCGATGTGGGCGGCAGCGCTGCAGGCGCTGCGCAACGTGTGGCTGGAGGCGGGGCGCCCGGCCGCTGGGGCCGCTGCGCTCGTCGACCACGCGAACTACCGGCACCGCGCGCCTCCGCCGGATGATCAAGGCGGCGGGCATCTCGCAGGGCCTCACGCCGCACGGGTTGCGCGACACCTACGCATCGCACCTGCTGTCAGCGGGCGTGCAGCTCACGTACGTGTCGGCGCAGCTTGGCCACGCCGACGTGTCCGTCGCCGCGCACCACTACGCACGCTGGTGCGGCGGCGACGAGTACCGCCCGCCGATCCCGCTGGCAGCGGGCGAGGTGCCCGCCGACCTGCTGGCCCGGCTCAGCAAGACCGCGCCGAGCGCCCACGTTGCGGGGGAGGCGTAAAAAATCCCCAAAGTGACACAGTATAGTGTCAGAATGGGGCTAACAAAAACGACCGGAACCTGAGTGATTCCGGGCGTCTCTTTTTGGTAGCGGGGGAGGGATTTGGCCGACTCGAGACAGTAATCGCCGAGCTGCGCTGGGCAGCTTGAAGCGACGACTAGTTGTGTCTCCAGGAAGAAACACAGTCTCTCAGGCACCGCGCCGCCCGGCTGCCCTGTCGGTTCCAGCTCCTGATGGGCTCGTGGGCCTAGAGTTCCGCATCGCGCTCGGCCTCCTGACGGTCACGCTCCATCTGCTCGGCGTTCGCGCCACCCCCTTCCTGGTCGATCTGCTCGTCGCGCTTCCCCTCGCGCCGCGCCGCCTGGTCCTGCTTCTGCTCCTCCGCGGCGACATCCGACTCGGTGTAGGTCGTCGTACAGCCGCCGAGGGTGAGCGCGAGCGAGATACCCGAGAGCACGAGCCTTGCCGTCCTTTGCCTCATCGCGCTTCTCCTCGCACCCGAGCCTACCCGCCCCGCGCTGCGTCCGCCGCCGACCTCCCGGCTCCGCGAGTGCCGAAGCCATGGTCGGTTCGAGCTGTTTCACAGCCGGCCCTCCAGTTTCGGTCGGGCACGCTGCTAGGCGTGCAGGCTGCAGGAACCCGCCCGTCGACCGGAGGACCGGCCGGAGCGTCGATCTCGGGGGGATCGGTCGCTACCGATCGCGCTGCACGAGCCGGGCCAAGGCGCAGACGTGACACGGGCCCGCGGCAGCAGTGGCGCGGCGCGGCCGCTTTGTAGAAGTCACCGGCGAGCTGGGGCGACCGTGGGGCGGGGAACGCGCGTCGTAGCCGACGATCGCGGCATGACAGTCGCGCGCAGAGCCGTTCAGCCGACAGAGTTCCGCCGCACCGATCAACGCGCTGAACGACCTCGAGGCTGTGCCCGGCTTTCACCCGAGGTCAAGTTGCGGTTCGGGGTTATTCGAGACGCACTCCTCGAGCATCGGGTAAACCGCCGTGCCGATCGGCCAATTCGCGCCCCGAGGGCCGGAGTCGAACAGGGGCCGGGGTTCCCCGTATACCTGGAAGGAGCCACGGTCGTCGAAGTCGACCGCGACGGCTTGGTCACTCGAATCGCATTGGGCGCTGATGGAGCCGCAGGCGATCAAAATCGACGGTGATCGGATCGCCTATCGAGCCGCCGGTGAGGGGCCCGTGCTCCTGCTCATCCACGGCCTGGCCGGTAGCGCGGTGACGTGGAGGCACGTCATGCCGGCGCTAGCCGAGCGGGTCTAATGGCTGCGGCTCACGTTGAAAGCGCGGCCGGTTCCAATCGATGTGCGCCCACGCCAACGCCGTCGATTCGCCGATTCTCAATCCGGCATCGAGACAGAGCAACCTAACGAGGTAATTCGCGCCGCCTTCCGCTTCGGCCGCTGCCACGAGCTTCGCCACGTCCTCGGGGCGCTCAATCGGATGGATCTTCGAGCCGGCGTTGATCTCGGCGCGGCCGTCCTGGGTCCGGTTCCTGCGCCGCGTGCTCGCGCGCAATCCCTCAACCGGATTGTCTTCGACGATCTCGCGCTCCATGCCCGCTGCTGAGTGCGTCGCAGTGTTCCTACCTGTCTTCGCGGTCCGCTTGCACTCGATGAAGTCAGACCACCAATCGAGCAGGTGAACGCGAGCTCCGGGTGCGCGCGACGCCGGAAGATCGATCGGACGTGAACGAAGAGAATCGCTCGACTACGAGTCGGAGCAGCGGATCGCTTTCCCGACTCCTCGACGTGGTCATCTGGGCCGGCCTCATTTCTTCGGCTGCATTCCACGGACCGCGAGCGCCCCGACTTGGTGGGCCGGTCGTATTTGCCTCTCGAATCTGCCCGCCTCAAGCCACGCCTTCCTCAACGCCTTGAGGAGTTACCCGCGGCCGGATTCGTGGTTCGGAACGCGTGCACCGCGACGGGCGAATCGAAGGCGTGGCGACGATTCAGCCCGATGAAAAACTCCCGGCTCCGTACTCGACGAAACCGGGAGTTCGTATGGTAGCGGGGAGGGGATTTGAACCCCCGACCTCCGGGTTATGAGAGAGATCGGCGCGCCGATCGTCTAGCACGGGGGAGGGCGCCGAAATCGGCAGATTCTTCCGGTAGTTCGCGCGCTTGCGCGGGGGATCTTACCCGCATCATGAGCATCAACGGATATGCCTCGAAGGCGTCGGATCGAACCGAGTCACTACAGAGTCACTACAATTCTCTGGCGGCTCACAATGCCCGACAGCGGAGAGCACCATTGTTCGAAGCGAACCGTCTCTCGCTTGCTGCGCTGTGCGTCGCTTCGGTGCTCACCGGCTGTGTGGCACCACGCAACGTGGTTGCGTTGCAGAAACTGAAACTTGACGGCGAGCCCTACTACGTGGAAGACCGACGCCACGAGTGCGCCTGTCACGAAGTCGGCTGGTTTGGGTGGGAGTACCACTGCCGGTCCACTCTTTGGAACGTCTCGCGGACCGCGGGCTCGCCTCAAGAAAGGCTACAGGCCCTCGACCAGGAGATCACTCGGATCGGATTCGAGCGAATCGAAGAGGACTGGGCGAGAAAGAAGGAGAACGACGATTGGGTGCTCCTCTACAAACATCCGCGAGGTAGCGGCGCGATGATCTTTGCGGAGCACGCGGATCCGGACGGGATGCTCGCCACCTGGCCACCGAGACGCGATAGAACGACTCTTGAAGGCGAGTACGTCTATGGGGTGAAAGCTTCCTACTCGTCGCCCTGGGATTGGCTGGTCGAGCGGTGGAGAAATGCCACCTGGGTGTTTCGTGAGTGCAAGGGATACCATTTTACCGGCGACCCGCGGCCTCGGAGCCAGCGTAGGTGAACGGCGACCCGCTATGAGATCACGTACCGGTTGATCTGGTTCGGCTCGACGATCGCCACGTCCCAGCGCATCCCGAACCGGAACAGCGTGTTGTCGAGCGAGAACTCGGCGTCCCGCGAAGACTCCGCGACGAGCCCCTGCCGCAGGTAGATCATGAGCGACCGCGACAGGTCGCCCAGGTAGGCGGTGTTCGCCGTCACGTCGCTCGACACGATCACAGGGCGCCCGAACAGCGAGGACGACGGGTCGCCCTCGTCGATCGTGGCCGCAGGGGCGGAGTCGCGGATCGCGAACACCGGCCGCGAGGTCGAGTCGAGCACCCCGGAGAGCGCCTGCGCGTAGCTGGCATTGATCACCCAGGTGGCGCGCGGACGGACCCGGTAGTCGAGCGCGAAGTACTCGGCCACCGTCTGGTTCACGAAGTCGGCCGCCGTGCTCGTGCCGGGCGTGTCGTCGTGGACCGGCGACGAGCCGGACAGGTCCGCGAGCCCGCTCGTCGGGTCGATGCCGGAGCCCGTGGTCCCGATCACCACTCGGTTGCGTCCATCTCTTCTACCTCCTCGGAGGCGTCGCCCCCGACCATGTCGCGCAGGAGCCGCTGCGCCTCGGGGTTCGATCCGACCGGCACGACGGAGATTTCGAGCAGCTCGCTGCGCTCGATCACGGGCGTGTTCGCGCCGCTCACCTTCTTCGTCGTCGTCTTCTTGGGCAGGATTCCGACCGACACCGCCGAGCCCGTCACGCGACCCAGCGCGTTGAAAAACTTCGAGCTGTAGCCGACCAGCGTGATGAGCTGGTTCGACACCTCCGTCGGCAGGTAGGCGTTCGCGGAGAGCATGTTCCGCACCTCGGCCTCGGGCGCCGGGTCCTGCGACGCGATCTCCTGAATGGTCTGGTAGTCGTTGAACGCGCGGGCCTTGAGCCACCGGCCCGCGAGCGCGTCGACCGCCTCCGTGGTGCGCGCGCCGCCGAGCGCCGGCTTCTTCTCCGGCTCGTCGCGGTTGCGTCCATCTCTTCTACCTCCTCGGAGGCGTCGCCCCCGACCATGTCGCGCAGGAGCCGCTGCGCCTCGGGGTTCGATCCGACCGGCACGACGGAGATTTCGAGCAGCTCGCTGCGCTCGATCACGGGCGTGTTCGCGCCGCTCACCTTCTTCGTCGTCGTCTTCTTGGGCAGGATTCCGACCGACACCGCCGACAGGAACCCGTCGCGCACGAGCTTCGACACGAGCGCCGCGCGCTCGTGCTCGGCGAAGCGCACGCCCACGTCGATGAAGTCGGCCCCGCGCTCGATCGAGTCGACGCGCCCGAGCACGTCCTCGGGATCGCCGCCACGGATCGCGCGGTGACCCCACCCGACGACCGGATTTCGGAGGAACGGCTCGACATCGACGCCCGCGGACTCGATCACGGTCCCGTGTCGATCCTTCGCCTCGCTGGTCGCGCGGAACCACACGAGCCCGTCCGCGTCCGCCTCCGCGCTGCGAATGAGTGCCTGTAGCTGCATCTATCCCTCCGTCGGACGCTCGGGCGTCCGCGTGCCGTCGTAGGGCACGTCCTGCTGCTGGCCGACCGGCAGATCACCCCACGCGGCCGGCGCCATGTTCCGCTTGGCGCGCGCCTCGTTCGGCGAGATCACGAGATGCGTCAGCAGCCGCTCGTCGATTTCGCTCTCGGCCAGCCGGTCGCGCCAGATCCACTCGGCAAACTGCACGCGCTCGCCGTCGAACTCGTCGCCGAGCTGGTAGTTGATCGCGTCGGTGATTAGCTGCGCCCAGGGCGCCACGCTCGCGAAGTCGAACGCCCACAGCGCCGCCTCCGCGCTCGCGCGGTTCGCCTCGGCCGCGAACCCGACCAAGAACCCGGGCGTGCCGACGGCCGCCATGATCTTGTTCCGCAGCGCGGTCTCGGTGGGGCCGAGATTCTCGGCGCTGCCGAGCCCTGCCAGCTCGCGCAGCTTCGCGCCGGGCGGAAGCGGGACGGGCACAGAGAAGAGTGCGCCCTCGCGCCGCGACCACGCGCCTGCCAGTCGCGCGAGAGCTGCTCGAAGATGCCCTCCGCCCGGTACCAGCTCTCGGAGTCCTCGGGCATCTCCAGGACCGTGCTCGGCCGCGCATCGTTCGTGAACCACTTGCGCACCGACTGACTCCAGCCCTGCTCGGCGAGCACCTCATCCCAAACGAGCGCCGCCGTCCCATACGCCTCCATCAAGTCGTCGGGTCGCGGTCGGTAGATCCGCACCACGTCGGCGGGAGTGAGCCGCTCGGGCTCTCCGACCGCGCCGGGCGACACGTCGTAGAACAGCGAGCCGTCGGCCCACACGCGCGAGACGCGCGAGGGCTCGACCGGCCACAGCTCCGCGACGCGACCGGTTCGCCGACCGCGCCGGATGATCAAGTACGCCTCGCCGCTGAGCACGAGCGTCTGCGCGATCATGCGCAGCACGAG
>VBPB01000380.1:0-5369 GCA_005893365.1 Candidatus Eiseniibacteriota bacterium | reverse complement strand
CTCTTCGCCGGTCGTGCTCACTCCCTGGAACGTCAGGCCGGCGAGCCGGTCGACGACGGGCCGGCAGGCGATCGCGACCCACCCGCTGATCCGACGCAGCGCCGCGTGCGCGGTGAGCGGAGCGGACAGCCACGCGCCCGACGTGAAGCCGGTCAGGTCCCGGAAGTCGCGCAGCTCGATCGACCTACGACGCCACGGCCAGCGCATCGCGCTCCTCCGTCATCCACTGCGACCACGTCGCGAGCGGGTTCGGCCGCCGCTTGAGCAGGAGAAACACGACGCCCGCGACCGCGTTCGCCGAGTCGTCACTGCCCGAGTCCGGTGGTCGACGCTCTCGCGCCCGGCGCGCGTCTTCCGGCGCTGGAGCTGGCGCAGCTCGCGCAGCAGCGTCGCGTCGCGGGGCACGCGCACGCGGCCCTGATTCACCGGACCCACGAGGCTGAGGTAGAGCTGGGACCGGTTGAACCGGCACGGCTCGTATCGGACCCCGCGCTCCGTCCACAGGTCAGCGTTGAGCGCGGCGCCGTAGGCGTCGCCGATCACCTTCGAGACGCAGTAGTCCCGCGCAACCGCGACGAACTCGTCGACCGCGTCGGCCGGGGAGAACGGCGGCTCCACTCGACGGAGCACGTCGACCACCGCGTCGCCGTCGGCGCCCAAGTGCCCGACCGCGAACGTCGCCGCGTCGTGTCGGCCGCCGCTCATGTCGGCGAAGGCGCGGTAGTGCGTGCCCGGGTGAGGCGGCAGCTCGCCGCCGTCGCGCGCACACCGCTCGATCGCCGCGGGGTCGAGCAGCGTGGACACGCCCGAGACGAACTCCGCCAAGACCTCTGCGCGATACCCGAGAGGATCATCGACCCGCATCCGCTCCAGGTAGTCACGCGGGAGAGAGGGGTTCATGTCGGGGGCCGACGCGCGCCAGACCAGCGTGTCCGCGCCCGGCTTCTCGCACATGTCATACAGCGCGCCGATCGCAGGCCCGGGACTGGAGATGATCACGAGCCGGGAGCCGGGCACGGTCGCGAGGCACGGCCGCGCCGCGCGCACCGCTTCGACCGATTCCTCGGGCCCGTAGTACCCGAGCTCATCGAGGCAGATCAGCGGCGAGGCGTATCCCCGCAGCGAGCTCGGCACGCACGGCGTCGTGATCAGTCTCGTGCCGGTATCGAACGCGATCTCCCCGCGCTTCGGCTCCTCGATCAGCCGGCGCTTGAGCGCGAGCTCCGCCTCCGTGATCGACTGCGCCATCGCGAACAGCACGCGACGCGCGTTCGTCTCCGTCTGCGCCATCGCGACGACGTGCTGCTCCGCGTGGGCGGGCGGGCGCGCGTTCACCGCCGCGAGCACGGCCGCGTGGACTTGCCCGCGCGGCGACCGACGCAGCACACGGCCTCGGGGAACCCGACCCCGTCGCGGGGCGGGCGGTTCGCGTGGTTGTCCCACACCGCGCGATCGGCGGGCGACAGGTGCTCACCTTCCAGCCCGAGCAGAAACGCGCGCCACGGGTACCACGACGCGCCGCCGCCGGTGACCTTGGCGAGGCGATCAGCGGCCGACATGCGCACGCGACTCGACAGCGCGGCGTCGTCGGCGCGCGCTCGGTACGACCGCGGGCGACCCGCGCTACGGCCGGCCACGGAAACCCTCATCGTGTAGACGGTGTGCCCGGGGCGCGGCGCCGCGCGCGCGACGCGAAGCGCGACGACCCCCCCGCCTCGTGATAGTCCTGCAGCAGCACGATCCGCGAACCAACCCGAACCGTCCGCGACCTGCACGACTTCACTACGAAGTCACTACACCCCCGAGCGGACTATTCAAGAACTAGTGCGAGATCGCGGCGTTGGCAATGGCGACCTCCGGTCTGCCGAGCTGGGACACCTCGCCGCCACCACGCGCGACGACCGGAAGAAGATCCTGCGCGACGACGGCCCGCTGATCTCGCGATTCGGCGCGTTCAAGCTGGACGCGATCCGGCGCCGCGACCTGATCTCGTGGTGGGAGGACTTCATCAAGGGCGAGGGCAGGCGGCGCCCGAAGCGGTTCGTGTGGGCCATGGAGCGCGAGATCGTGGAGGAGAACCCGGTGGAGTCGCTGCGCGCGATCCTGCGGCGGCGCAACCGGACCGAGCGCGGGCGCGCGGAGAGCGAGGAGGCCGCCGAGCGCGCGTGTCCGATCGAGCGGCCCGACGACGTGGCCGCGATCGTGGAGGCCGCGCGCGGGGAGGGGGCTGCGCGTTCCTGTGCACGCTGCTGTGTCTCGACGCGGGGCTCCGGCTCGGCGAGGCGACGGCGCTCGACTGGGAGGACGTGCAGTGGGACCGGCGCTCGCTCCACGTGCGGCGCAGCCTGTCGCCCGGGAAGCACCTGGGGCCCACGAAGTCGGGGCGCTCGCGCTCGGTCGCGATGTCGCGCCGGCTGATGGCAGAGCTGCTCAAGGCACACATGGGGGCGGGCCGTCCCGCGTCGGGCGCCGTTGCGCTCGTCGAGCACGCGAACTACCGGCACCGCGCCTTCCGCCGGATGCTCAA
The DNA here is from genome assembly GCA_005893365.1 of Candidatus Eiseniibacteriota bacterium. Taxonomy (GTDB): domain Bacteria; phylum Eisenbacteria; class RBG-16-71-46; order RBG-16-71-46; family RBG-16-71-46; genus WS-11. The sequence goes on along the minus strand of VBPB01000380.1, from coordinate 2,842 downwards.
GGCGGCCGGGATCATGCAGCACGTGACGCCGCACGGGCTGCGCGACACCTACGCCTCGCACCTCCTGAGCGCGGGCGTCCAGCTCGCGTACGTGTCCGCGCAGCTCGGCCACTCCGACGTGGCGATCACGGCGTAGCGGCCGGGGAGGTGCCCGCCGACCTGCTCGCGCGGCTCGGGAAGGCCGCCCAGAGCGCGCAGACCGCCGGGAGGCGTGATCGAGTCACTACAAAGTCACTACATTGACACTATATAGTGTCAGTTAGCGGCAAAGAAAGCGCCCGGAACCTCAACGATTCCGGGCGCTTATTTGGTAGCGGGGGGGGGATTTGAACCCCCGACCTCCGGGTTATGAGCCCGACGAGCTACCAGACTGCTCTACCCCGCAACAAAGCCGGGCCCGGGGGATAGCAGGCCCGCCGCCCCGCTTCAACGCCGGTCGCGGGGCCAACGGCGCTTCGCGCCATCGGTTCACGAGCGCGCAGAACCGGAGCAGGCGTCGATCGCAACCCGGCGCCAACACTCGCGCTCCGGCTCGCTCTGCTGATCCAACCTACTGAAAATATTCGAGTTTTTCTGCGACAAACATGAGAGAATCGCCACTCCACAGCGGAGGTTCTCCCATGTTGAAGCGGAACTCGATCCTGGTCGGCGCAGGCGCGCTCGCGGCATCGCTGATCGCCGCGCCGATCGCGGCCGACATTATCGCCTATCGCACCGACGACGGCGTGTTCGCGTACACCGACGATCACGACAAGGTGCCCGCGCGCTACTCCGCCGATGCGGTGACGGTGCGCGACTCGAAGCTCCACGACTATCCGCGTCTCACGATCGAAGACAGCGTCGCGCGACGTGGCCTCGCGGCTCGAGAAGCGCCTCGACTATCTGCGCCAGATGAACGCGGCCTCGGCGCCCGAGCGCGAGGTCGCCGCGAACTCCGCCGCGCAGAACGCAGTGATCTCGATCCCGACCGGCCCCACGCTCGGCAAGGACGGCCGGGGCATCCCGGCGCCCTCGATCGAGGTCACCGCGAATGGCGGCGCGCCGATCGTCGTGGAGCCGATCCTCACCAAGGAAGGCGACCGCGTGCGCACGCGCCGCGCGACGATCGTGAAGCAGGGCGACAAGATCCTCGCGATCATGAAGGGGCGCTCGCATCACGTCGACGTGACGTCGGATATCTACGACGAGGACGCGCTCGAGGGTCGCTAGCCGAAGCGCAGCGCCTACGCCGGAGGCGCGGGGACATCGCCCCCCACAGCCCGCTCGTAGACGTACTGCTCGAGCCACTGCGCAGCCTCGCGCTCGAGCTTGAGGAACTGCAGGCCCATCCCGGGGCCGCGCTCGTGGCCGGCCGGCCGTCGCCACACCACGCGCGCGGTCGGCTGCACCACGATCGACGTGTCGGGCACGGTGAACTCGACCTGGAACTCGCTGTCGGGCTCGAACGCGGTCTCGGCCTCGACGAACATTCCGCCGCGCGAGACGTTGCGCGACCACGCCCAGACATCGCATCCGCGCGCGGTCAGGCGCACCTCGGTCTCGAAGACGACGCGCTCGAAGCTGCGCGCGTGGAGTCGCAGGAAGCGCTGCACCACCTGCAAGAGCGACACGCGGCAGAGTGGCTTCGAGACCACGCCGTCCGCGCCCGCGCGCACCGCGCGCTCGTGCTCCTCGGCCGAGTTGCCACTCGTCACCACGACCACGGGCACTCGGCGCAGGTCGGCGTCGTGTCGGATCCGGCGGCACAGCTCGTCGCCGTCCATCTCGCGCATCGAGAGGTCGGTCAGCACGAGATCGGGCCGCTCGCGCTGCGCGATCTCGAACGCCTCGGCTCCGTCGCTGGCGGTCAAGATCCGACCTGTGCGGCCGAGGAAGACCGTCTCGATCTCGCGGAACATCGGCGCGTCGTCGACCACGAGGATCTTCGCGCGCGGCTCCCCGGACGGCGTCGGATCGGCGGCCGGGATTTCGCGCCCCGACATGACTAGCGGCGCGCCCCGATGCCTTCGAGCAACGAGGCGAGCTCGGGCCGCACGCGCCACTCTCTCCCCGACTCGTCGTCCCGGTACCACACCTGGTGGTCGCGAATGCGCTTCTCGACGTAGACCGGCAGCACGTAGCCGCGGTAGGTCACGTCGACCTCGGCCTGCGCGAGCGTGTCCTTGTTCAGGTCGAGCTCGCCGATGTCGTAGTCGGTGATCCGGACGTTCTCGAACGCGTCGGCCAGGGCGAGGAAGTCGCTGCGCATCTCTGGATCGACGTAGCGCGCGGCCTTGTCGAGGTCGCCCCAGCGCAGCGCCTCGGTGTAGCTGCGCTGGCATTCCTTGAGCGCTTCGCCGCGGGCGAACCACCGCGCTGCTGCCCGCATCCGAGATCCTCCCGCGCCCATCGCGCTGCAGACTCTCGATCCCGTGTTCGTCTTCTATCGGCTGGCCAGGCGAGATCCTGAACGCCGTGTGATATAGTAGGTCCGCGCTCGCAACCCATTGTTCTAGCGGCGTTTTCGGTCTCGAGCCGGGGCCATGGCGAACCGCGCGGGAGTGCCGCACGCGTGTGGCTCGGGTTCGACATCGGCGGCACCAAGCTCGCCGTGGTGGTGGGCGACGACGCGGGTCGGATCGCCGCGCGCCGCCGCCGCCCGATCCACGCCAGCGGGAACGCGCGCGCCGACATCGATGCGATGGTTGCCGACGGCCGCGAGCTGCTCGCGGAGACCGGCGTCGCGCCGTCGGCGCTGCGCGGCGTGGGCGTGACGGCGCCCGGGCCGATCGACTTCGCGCGCGGGGTCGTCGAGTCGCCGCCGAACCTCGCCGGGTGGGGCTCCGTGCCGATCGGCGCCTGG
>VBPB01000102.1 GCA_005893365.1 Candidatus Eiseniibacteriota bacterium | reverse complement strand
CGGCGGCTCGATCGCCACCGCCCAGGCGCAGGTGGGCCTCAACCAGTCCGACCCGGGGGCGTGGGGCGTGAGCATGACCATGACGCCCAAGGGCCGCGCCGAGTTCGCGCGCGTGACCGGCAACAACGTCGGCCGCTACCTGGCCATCGTCCTCGACGGCGAGGTGGCCTCGGCCCCGGTCATCCGCGAGCGCATCCCGAGCGGCAACGCCTCGATCACCGGCAACTTCAACGTCGAGAGCTCGAAGGACCTGTCGATCGTGCTGCGCGCCGGCGCCCTGCCCGCCCCGGTCAACTTCATCGAGGAGCGCTCGGTGGGACCGTCCCTGGGCGCGGACTCGATCCGCGAAGGGGTGATGGCCGGCCTGGTCGGCACCGCGCTGGTCGTGGTCTTCATGGCGTTCTACTACCAGCTCTCGGGCCTCATCGCGATCGCCGCCCTGGTGCTCAACGTGCTGTACGTCATCGCCGCGCTGGCGGGCTTCGGCGCCACGCTCACCCTGCCTGGCATCGCCGGGCTGGTGCTCACGGTGGGCATGGCGGTGGACGCCAACGTGCTCATCTTCGAGCGCATCCGCGAGGAGCTGCGCAACCAGCGCAGCGTGCGCCAGTCGGTCGAGATGGGATACGACCGCGCCTTCCGCACCATCCTCGACGCCAACCTGACCACCCTCATCAGCGCGGTGTTCCTGTTCCAGTTCGGGACCGGCCCCATCAAGGGCTTCGCCGTCACGCTGAGCATCGGGCTGATCGCCAACATGTTCACCGCGGTGTTGTTCACGCGGATGATCTACGACTACTGGCTGAGCCGCGGCAAGATGGAGCGGCTGAGCATCTGACCATCGCGAGGCGCTGCGCATGTTGCAAATGCTGATCGGGACCAACCTGCCGTTCATGCGGTACCGGCGGTTCGCCTACATGTTCTCGGGCGCCTGGGCGCTGGCGACCGTGATCTGGCTGGTGGTGCACGGCGGGCCCAAGTACAGCGTGGACTTCACCGGCGGCACGATGCTCCAGGTCCAGACCAGCCGCGTGATCCCGGCCGACGAGGTGCGGCGGGCGCTGGACGCCGCGGGGTTCCGGGGCGTCGAGCTGCAGCAGATGACCGGCGCCAACCACGACGAATACCTGCTCCGCATGCGGAGCGAGGAGAAGCGGGACCTGTTCGCCGCGGTCCAGACCGCCATCCAGCAGCATGCGCCGGGCGTGACGGTGACCCTCCGCCACAACGAGAAGGTGGGCCCCAAGGTCGGCAACGAGCTGCGGCAGAAGGCGATCTGGGCGGTGATCGGGAGCCTGGGCGGCATCCTGCTCTACGTCGGCATCCGCTATCAGTTCAAGTACGCGCTGGGCGCCATCGTGGCGCTCTTCCACGACGTGTTCGTGACCCTGGGCGTCCTGTGCTTCACCGGCCGCGAGGTCTCCTTGACCGTGCTGGCCGCCCTGCTCACCATCGCCGGCTACTCGATCAACGACACCATCGTGGTCTTCGACCGCATCCGAGAACGTTCCAAGGCGCTGCGCAAGGAGAAGCACTCCCGCGCCATGGACATCGCGGTCAACGAGACGCTGTCGCGGACCGTCATCACCGCCTTCACCGTCTTCCTCACCGCCCTGGCCCTGTTCATCTGGGGCGGCGAGGTGCTGCGGGACTTCTCGTTCGCGATGCTGGTGGGGACCGTGTTCGGCACCTATTCGTCGGTGTACGTGGCCAGCGCGCTGGCCCTGGACGTCTGGATCAGCCTCGACCGCCGCAAGGGCGTCCAGGCGGAGTGATCGACCTGATCGACCGGGAATCGAAAGGGCATCCCATGAGGCGCTCGCTGCGTTCCCTGACCGCGTCGGCCGCGGCCCTGGCCCTGGCGCTGGCCGCCCTGACGACGGCCGGCTGTGCCAAGAAGTTCAACGTCGACCAGCTCGGCGATCTGCTGGTCTCCGAGCCGGAGGGTGTGCGCGGCACGGACGAGAACACGCCGTCGGACCTGGTGGTGTGGCCCGACGCGCCGAACGTCATCACCCACATCGCCGTCGGCGCCACGCACAGCGACACGACCTTCCCGGCGATCTACCGCAACGGACCGGGCACGGTGCAGGGCATGGTCCTCGACTACGTGGGCGCCGACGGGTACCAGCTCTTCCGCAGCCAGGGCATGCGCGACTCGGCCGGGACCGCGGTCCACGGCGGGTTCCGCCGCTTCGACGACTTCATGCTCTCGCCCTACCGGCGCTGGCCGGACCGCGACTACTACGCGGGCGCCGGCGGTACGCTGGCGTTGTCCCCCGCCCAGGCCTTCGCGTTCGCGGACCCCTTCCCCGCGACCGACACGCTCAAGCTGTACGTGGGGCGGGCGGTCATCGCCGGCCTCTCGAGCCGCCACCACCCCATCACCAACCGGGGCCAGACGACCACGCTCGTCGACACCATCCCGGACCTGGTCTACACGGGCTCGGTCACCCCGTCCGATTCGCTGATCGACATGAGCTGGCAGCCGGTCGCGGGGGCCGCGGGGTACTGGGTGCACATCCACAACATCTTCCAGCGGCGCAAGGAAGCGGTCCGGTCCGGCGACGACGCGGTCATGATCGGCCTGCCCTCGCCGATCGCGCGGGGCGGCGACCGCGTGATGGTGCGCGACCTGTTCATCGGCTACTTCCCGGCGCCGGTCACCTCGTACAAGCTCGGCAACGTCCTGCCGCCCGGAAGCCGCGTGCTGGTCTATCGCGTGCTCCCCGCTCTCTCGTCGGTGCGCGTGCGGGTCTCGGCCGTGGACGCCAATGGCCGGATGATCGCCACCATCGGCAAGAGCGGGGACCGCGACGACTTCCTCGAGGCGGACGGCTCGCTCAAGCGCGTGTTCACGATCGGAGCCAAGATCGTGACGCCGGGCCGCGGCACGCCCGCCGCGCGCAGCCGGTTCGCCCCCGGCCCGAGGGGCTCCAACCGGTCCGCAGGCGGCCTGACGTCACGGCACTGACCCCCCGGCGGACCCGGCGCCCGCGCGCGCGGGCGAGGCTGGTACCCCTGGCGCTGGCCCTGGCCGCGAGCCTGTGCGCGGCCGGGACCGCCTCCGCGCAGGCCCGACCGGGTGCTCGCGAGTTCACCATCGGCCGCCTCAAGTACGGGGGCGGCGGCGACTGGTACGAGGACCGCACCTCGCTCGTGAACCTGCTCCGGGCCCTGCGCGCCCGCACCCAGCTGCCGGTCGGCGGCGAGCAGGAGGCGGTGGTCGAGCCGGGGGCGGCGGCCCTGTTCCAGTACCCGTTCGTATTCGCCTGCGGCCACGGGAACATGAAATTCACCCCGACAGAGGTGGCCAACCTGCGCCGATACCTCATCTCGGGCGGGTTCCTGTGGGTGGACGACGACTTCGGGATCGAGCCGTCGTTCCGGCGGGAGATGAGGAAGCTGTTCCCGGACGATCCCCTGGTGGAGCTCCCCTTCTCGCATCCGATTTTTCACGGCCTTTACGAGTTCCCGGGCGGGCTGCCCAAGATCCACGAGCACGACGGGGGCCCGGCCAAGGCGTTCGGCATTGTCCACGATGGAAGACTGGTTGTATTCTTTTCCTACGATTGCGATCTCGGAGACGGGCTGGAGGACGAAGACGTCCACCACGACCCGCCCGAGAAGCGCGAAGCCGCGCTGCGCATGGCGATGAACATCGTGCACTACGTCCTGACCCGTTAGCTTCGTCCCTCCCCGGGCCGCCAGAACACCATGAGCGAACGCGTGCCCGACCACTCCTTGCATCGCATCCTGGACCGCCACCACCGCGCGGTCCGGCGCGCCCTCGTGACGCGCCACGGACTCCGCGGGGCCGCCGCCGCGTGCGCGCTGGTGGCCCTGGCGCTGGCGATCGGCGTGGCGCTGCCGCTCGGACCCGAGGCGGCGTGGGCGCGGTTGCTCGTCACGCTCGCCGGCATCGGGCTGGCCGTCGCCGCGGCGGTGCGCGCGTTCCGCGGCGCCATGCCGGGCTTCGACGCCTGGCAGGAGGGGATCGAGCGCCACTTCCCCGAGCTGCGCTCGTGGCTGCGCAACGCCCTCGAGCTGCAGGCGGCCCCGCCGCCCGACACCTCGCCGGCGCTGGCCCGGGCCCTGACCGCCGAGACCGCGCGCCGCCTGGAAGGCGTGCCGATCGCGACCCTGACGCCCCGCGTCGAGCCGCGCCGGCCGATCTCGACGATCGTGAGCGCCCTGATCGCCGTCCTGGCGCTGGCGCTCGGGCTGCCGGCGCGCACCAGCCGCTCGTGGGCGACGCTGCGCGATCCCGGCTCGGCCGCCCCGCCGGTGCGCCTGGTGGTCGAGCCCGGCTCGGTGCGGCTCACGCCCGGGGCCGCCCTCGCGGTGCGGGCGCGCGTCTGGGGCACGGGCCAGACGCCGCGGCTGCTGCGCGACGGCGGGCCTTCGCCGGTCGCTTTCGCCGAAGGGCGGGGCGAGCGCGGCGAGCGCATCTGGCGCTTCGACCTGACCCAGCTCACCCGCGAGCAGCGCTACCAGGTGCGCGCCGCCTCGGCCACCAGCCCGCGCTACCTCATCTCGCTCGCCGGCGAGCCGCTGCCGGTGAGTTTCGAGGTCGAGTACCAGGCCCCCGCCTACGCGCGGCTGCCGGTCCAGCGTGGCACCTCGACGCGCGGCGATCTGACCGCGCTGAGGGGCACGCGGGCGCGCATGCTCGTCACCTTCGACCGCGATCTCGCCTCGCTCGAGGCGGCGCTGCCCGACGGCCACGTCGCGCGCTGGACGGCGGTGACACCGCGGCGCTGGCAGGGCGAGATCACGGTCGAGCGCGAGGGCGAGTACGGGCTGCACGCGGTCGCCGGCCAGGGCGAGGGGCGGTTCCGCTACCGCGTGACGCCGCTCCCCGACGCCCCGCCCCTGCTGGCGGTCCGGCTGCCCGAGGGCGATGTCGACCTGCCGGCCGGCCAGCAGATCCCGCTCGACGTGCTGGCCCAGGACGACCTGGGCCTCGCGCAGCTCAAGCTCCAGGTCCGCAAGGAGGCCGACGCCCCGTGGACCGACCTGCCGCTCGCGCGCTTCGACGCGCAGCCGCGCGAGGCGCACGTCGAGTCGCGCTGGGACGCCTCGCCGCTGGGGCTGCTGCCCGGCCAGAGCGCCTCGTTCCGGTTCGAGGTGACCGACGACAACGTGTCGGGCCCGGGCCGGGCGGTGAGCCCGACCTTCCAGCTGCGCTTCCCTTCGCTCGCCGACCTGTACGAGTCGCTGGACCAGAAGCAGGAGAACGCCCAGACCTCGCTCGAGAAGGTGGCCGAGAAGGCCAAGGAGCTGCAGCAGTCGCTGGACAAGCTGAGCCGCCAGCCCGTGCGCCCGGCGCCCCAGTCCCCGCAGGGGTTCGAGCGCAGCGAGGAGATGAAGAGCGCGCTGGAGCGCCAACAGGAGCTGGGGCAGCACATCGACCAGGCGGCCAAGGAGCTGCAGCAGAGCCTGGAGCAGGCGGCCGAGCGCAAGGCCTTCGACGATCAGCTCACGCGCAAGCTCCAGGAGCTGAACGACCTGGTGCAGCAGGTGCAGTCGCCGGAGTTCAAGGACGCGCTCAAGCGCATGCAGGAGGAGATGGAGAAGCTCGACAAGACCGCCCTCGAGAACGAGCTGCCCAAGTGGCGCGAGGAGAACCAGAAGACGCTCGCGAACCTCGAGCGCACCGTGGAGCTGATCCGCAAGCTGCGCGAGGAGGAGCGGCTGCAGGCGCTCGCGCAGCGGGCCGAGGAGCTCAAGGCTCAGCAGGACCAGCTCAATCAGGAGATGGACCGCAAGGCCGAGGGGAAGGACGCCAAGTCCGAGACCGGGCCGGACGCGGACCAGAAGCTGGCCGCCAAGCAGGACCAGGCGGCCGACGAGACCGAGCAGCTCTCGAAGGACGCGAACGAGGCGGGTGCCCAGTCGAAGGAGGAGACCAGCAAGCAAGCGCTCGATGAGGCCGCCAAGGAGCTCAAATCCGAGGCGGCGCCCGCTCAGCGCGATGCCGCCAAGCAGGCCCAGGACAACCAGCGCTCGCAGGCCGGCAAGTCGGGCAAGAAGGCCAGCGAGAGCCTGCACAAGGCGGCCCAGAACCTGCGCCGCACCGTCGCCTCGATGCAGCAGCAGGAGGCCGACCTCGACCTGTCCGCGGTCCGCCGCGCCGCCCAGGACCTGGTCTCGCTGCAGCGGGCCTCCGACGCCGCGCTCAAGCCCGACGCGGGGACGCCGCCCGCCGACCGGCAGACCGACCTCTCCGAGGGGGCCGCGCGTGTGTCGGACTCGCTGTTCACGCTCGCGCGCCAGACGCCGTTCATCAGCCCCAAGCTCTCGGACGCCCTGGGGCGCGCGGTCAACCAGCTCTCGACCTCGGGCCGCGAGCTGGGCACCGGCAACCGCAGCCGCGGCGAGGAAGCCGGACGCGCCGCCGGCGAGGCCCTGAACGAGGCGGTGATCGAGCTGCGGGCGAGCGAGGCCTCGATGTGCCAGAACCCCGGCGCCGGCATGCCCGGCGGCCAGCAGAAGCCGGGCGGCCAGAAGCACGGGGAGTCGATGCAGCGGCTGGGGCAACGCCAGGGCGAGCTCAACCAGCAGACCAAGAGCCTCGCCCAGCGCCTCAGCGAGCAGATGCGCATGCAGGCCGGCGATCGCGGCGAGCTGGACCGGCTGGCGCAGGAGCAGGCGCGCATCCGCGAGCAGATGGAGGAGATCCGCCGCGGCGAGGAGGAGCACAAGGAGCTGCTCGGCAAGCTCGACCAGGCGCAGCAGGACATGAAGTCGGTCGAGGAGGCGCTGCGCGACGGCGGCACCGACCCGTCGATCGAGGAGAAGCAGACGCGGATCCTCTCGCGCATGCTCGACGCCACGCGCTCGCTCAACCGGCGCGACTTCGATCCCGAGCGCGAGTCGCGCCCCGGCGAGGACGTGGCGCGCGTGTCGCCCGCCCCGCTGCCGCAGGACATGCTGCGCGAGACCGACCGCCTGCGCCTCGGCCTGCTCAAGGCCGAGTCCGACCGCTACCCGGCGCAGTACCGGGCGTTCATCGAGAGCTACCTCAAGTCGCTGAACGGGAGCCCGCGGTGAGGCGCGTGGGCCCCGCCGCCGCCCCAGCCACGGCGGTGGCGCTGGCCCTGGCGTGCTGCGCGGTCCTGGGGGCGGCCCCGGTGGCCGCCCCCGTGGCCGCCCAGGGGCGGCCCGTCCCCCCGCCGGGGCTCATCCGCCCCGATGTCGCCGAGCTGCAGACGCCCACGCATCCGGCCGCCATCAGCCAGCACCCTTACGCCGCGCTGGCGGGTGTTCAGGCCCAGCGCCTGTCCGAGGCCCAGACGCTGCGCGCGAGCGGCAAGCTCGACGCCGCGCGCGAGGTGCTGCAGGCCCTGCTCGCCGAGGCCCCCCACCATCCGGTCGTGCTGGGCGAGCTGGCGCGCATCGCTCTGGCGCGCCAGCAGTGGCCGGCGCTGGAGCGGCTCGCCCGCGCCGAGCGGGCGGCGACCCGCGACTCGGTGCTGCTCGGCCGCGAGCTGGCGATGGCCCTGGAGCGCCAGGACCACGTGCGCGAGGCGGCGCAGGTGGTGATGGAGGTCTGGGTGGCCTCGCCCTTCGACGCCGATTGGGCCGAGGCGACGGTGGTCCACCTGGATGAGATGGATGGGAAGCTGGCCATCGAGCCGCTGCGCAAGGCCACGGCCCGGCTGCCCCAGCGCCTCGACCTCGCGCGCGCGCAGGCGCGGCTCGAGTGGAAGCACGGCGACGGGGCCGCGGCCCTCAAGGTGCTGGCCGCCGCCGACGCCGCGGGCGCCAGCACGCCGACGCGCTGGAGCTTCGCCGAGGAGCTTCTTCGCGGCAGTGGGCGCGGCGACGGACGCGACACCAGCGAGGCGATCGAGGCGCTGGTGGACCTCGCCGCCGACCACGCGATCGGCCCCGAGTACCGGATGCCCGCGGCGCGCCGCGCCTGGCAGCTCTACGACCGGCTGGGCGACACCAAGTCCGGCGTGCTGCGCGTGGCCCACGCCCTCGGCGACCTGTCGCCCGAGGCGTGGTCGGCCGATCTGCTGGTCGGCATCGTGCGCGGGCTGCGCGAGGCGGGTTACACCGCCGACGTGCGGGCTCTGCTCGGCCGGCTCGGCGACAAGCGCAACAGCTTCGCCGACCTGGCCCTCGAGGGCGCGCTCAACGAGCTGCGCGAGGGCCCGCCGTCGCGCGCGCTCCCGGCACTGGAGAAGGCCGCCCACGGCTCGCCGGAGGGTGTGTTCCGCTACGCCGAGGCGTTGTTCTTCGCCGGCCTGCCCGACTCGGCGGCGCGCATGTACGACCTCATCACCAAGGACCCCAAGAGCCCCTTCACCGGCCAGGCGCTCGAGCGGATGTTCCTGATCGAGGACGCCGAACCGCGCGAGGCGCTGACCGGGCTCGGCCGCATGGCCTACGAGACCTGGCGCGGCGAGACCGCGCGCGCCGGCGTGATCGCCGACTCGCTCTACCACGCGCTGCCACACGGACCCCTGTGGGCCTACGCGGCGCTGGTGCTGGGCGAGCGCCGCGACGCGGCCGGCGATGCCAAGGGCGCGCTCGAGCCGCTGCTGGCGGTGGCGGACTCGCTGCCCGACGACCGGCTGGCGTCGGTGGCCCGCCAGCGCGCCGGCGACGTCTACCGGCTCAAGCTCAAGGACGACGCCAAGGCGCTGGCCCAGTACGAGGAATGTCTGGCGCGCTATCCCAAGGCGTGGAACGCTCCCGAGGTGCGGCGCGTGGTGCAGATGATCCGGCGCGAGAAGCGATTCTGAGGGAGGCGAGATGATCCGGATCGATGTGGGGAATGGCATGGGCGGCGGACGTGGACGCCGCATGCGCCGTGTCGGCCCGCTCGGAGCTCTGGGCGCGATGATCGGCTTCGCGGTGATGGCGGTGCTGGCGCTGGTGACGCTGGGCGTCGCCGGGTGGGTGATGCGCCGGCGCAAGCCCGCGATGCCTCCGGGCGCCTCGGCGCGCATGGGCGGCACCGAGGCCCCGCCGGTCGGCGCCGGGCGCGAGGCCCC